>JBEBGK010001069.1:0-1744 GCA_040081515.1 Chthoniobacteraceae bacterium | reverse complement strand
GACACGGGCGGGGTGGTGATTCCCGGCGGCAAGGACGCCATGCCGCCCCCGTTGTCCGTCACGATCCAGGCGTAGTACAGCACGTCACCGCCGCGGAAGTAGGTGTCGTCCAAATCCACGAACCAACGGTTCGCCACCACGGCGCCGCTCGGGCCTCGAAGTCCCGCTTCGATTTTCCATTCGCGCTGCGGCTTCCTTTCGAGTGTTCTGCACACCCGTCCGCCCACCCATGAAACGCCGCGCATTTCCATCTCCCGCCCTTGTCATCGCCATGTCCGCCCTCCTGCATTCCATTGCTCCCGCCGCCTATCCGCCGAGTGAAAAGAAACCCGTGACGGACGAGTATCACGGCGAGAGGATCACGGATGAATACCGCTGGCTGGAGGACTCCGGTTCGCCCGCGGTGAAGGCGTGGACCGACGCGCAAAACGCATACACGCGCAAGTTCCTCGACGCGCTGCCGGATCGCGCGGGCATCGAGGCGCAACTCACCGCGCTCTATGCAAAGGACACGCCTTCCCATAGCGGGCTTGTCGCGCGACCGGGGCGGCTCTTTGCGCTGAAATTCCAGCCTCCGAAACAGCAGCGCCTGCTCGTGATGCTGAAGTCGGCGGACGATCTCGCATCGGAGAAAGTCGTGCTCGATCCGAACGAACTGGAGCCAAAGGGACAGGTCGCGATGGATTGGTTCGTCCCATCGCCGGATGGGAAGCTCATCGCCGTCTGCCTCTCCGAGCACGGCAGCGAGGACGGCACGCTGCATTTCTACCACACCGACACCGGCGAGCATCTGCCCGACCGCATCCCGCGCGTGCAGTATCCCACCGGCGGCGGCAGCGCGGCGTGGACGCCGGACAGCAAGGCGGTCTTCTTCACGCGGTATCCGCACAAAGGCGAGCGCCCCGAGGAGGACGCGAACTTCTACCAGCAGATCTGGTTTCACACGCTCGGAACGCCCTGGAGCGCGGACACGTATTCCGAGGGCAGGGACTTCCCGCGCATCGCGGAGATCCATCTCGAAACCTCGCGCAGCGGGCGCTGGCTCATCGCGAGTGTCGCGAACGGCGACGGCGGAGAATACGCGCACTACACCCGCGACATGAAGGACGGCGATGCCGCAAAGTGGCGGCAGGTGACGCGCTTCGAGGACGGAGTGAAGGAAGCCGCCATCGGCTGCGACAGCGCCACGCTTTTCCTCCGCTCGGTGAAGGACGCGCCGCGAGGGAAAGTGCTGCGCCTCTCGCTCGACCCGTCGAAGACGCTGAAGGATGCCGAGGCGATCGTGCCCGAAGGCGAGGCCGTCATCGAGGGCATCACGCCCACCGCATCAGTCCTCTACGTCTCCGAGCTCATCGGCGGGCCTTCGCGTATCCGGCAGTTGGATCTCGATGGAAAAAATCCCCGCGCGGTTCCGCTGCCCGAGGCCTCCGGCGTCGCACAAGCCGTCGCGCTGGAAGACGACGCAAACGACGACCGCATTCTTGTCCGGCAGACCAGCTTCATCGCGCCCTCCGCTTGGATGACCTACGATCCCCGGAGCAAGGAAGCCCCGACGCCAAAAAAATCCGCGCTCTTCAACACCTCGCCCGTGAGCTTCGACGACATCGAGGCCGTGCGCGAATTTGCCACCGGCAAGGACGGGACGAAGGTCCCCGTGAACATCCTCCGCCGCAAAGGCACGAAGCTCGACCGCTCGAATCCCACGCTCCTCACCGGCTATGGCGGATACGGCATCAGCATGCGG
>JBEBGK010001068.1:0-1746 GCA_040081515.1 Chthoniobacteraceae bacterium | reverse complement strand
GAACGTGTTGTCCATGAGCGACGCCACCTCCTTGGCATAGACCGCTCCCTCCCTGCCCATATCACCAAGTGCCCACACCGCGCATCCGCGAACGTAGGACTCCGGATCCTTGAGCGAAGCCGCGACTTCCTTCGCGTAGGCGGTACTCTCCTTGCCCATCTTCCCGAGTGCCTCCAGCGCACTGCCGCGAACGTAGCCGTCCGGATCCCTGAGCAACGCTTCGACCTCCCTGGCATACACCGGAGCCTGCACTTCCATCTTCCCGAGGGTTTCCAGCGCGTGACCCCGGGCGTACTCGGTGGACTTTTTGTCTTTGAGCAATGCCACCACTTCCTCCGCACAGGCGGCTGCATCCTTGCCCATCTTTCCGAGGGCTTCCAGCGCGGTAAGGCGGACTCCCTCGTCCGCATCCTTGAGCAGAGACGCGACATCCTTCGCGTGGGCCGCACCTTCCTTTCCCATCTCCCCAAGCGCCTCCGCCGCACTGTACCGGACGGCGCGGTCGGTGTCCTTGAGCAAGGCCGCGACTGCCTTCGCGTCGAGAATGGAACCCCATCGCCGTACGTAGCAGAAATCAACCGCCTTAGCTCGGACGCGGCTGGATTTATCCGCCATCGCCGCGCGAATGCCTGCTATCTGCCACGGCTGCGGCGGGGGAGAATCCACGTGGCGATCCGAGGTGGACATGCCCCACCCATCCATCGAGCTGACAGTGAGCACGATTGCCAGCAGAAGCAAGGCGACGCGGCGACACAGACGAGGGAACAGTGGCGGCATGGCCCTTCTTTCCTCCCAAGCGCGCGGGCGTGCAAGCAGCAAGCCGCCACCCGTCACTTCAACAGGACGCGCAACCCCATTCACGTTTCACCAGTCACCAGTCACACCCGCAACACGCGGCGGCGCGTGCAGTCCACCGCCGCACTCCGCACACCTACGCCTTCACACCGAGGCCGATCACCTCGCGCAGGTACTTGATCGAACGCGCGAGTTCGCCCTGCTGGTATTCCTGCTCCAGCTTCTTCTTGTCCGGGCCGTCGGCCTTGAAGGGCGGGATGGCCTTGCCGCGCTTCGCCAGCGCCTCAAAGCGGGCGAGCGCCTCGGGGCGCTTGTCGTAGTTCGCCCAAAACTCCGGCTTCTTGTAGGGGAAATTCCGCGCGAAGCCCGAGATCGTCTCGATCATGATCGGCACCTTCGGGCAAAGCTCAGCCCAGCGCGCGGCGTATTTTTTCCAGTCAATCAGCCCCTCGCCCGCCGCCGTCCACTGGATGCTCGCGCCGTCCTCCGTCTCCCAGATCATGTCGTCGCGCAGGCTGGAGCAGATCGTGTATTTGCCGAGATTCTCCAGCACGTCGTGCGGGTCTTCCAGCGTCCACGCGGCGTTGCCGGAGTCGAAGTTCACGCCGACGAAATCCTTCCCGGCTTCCTCGACGAGATCCGCCAGTTCCCACGAGTGCATGTCGCGCGGATGCCGCCGGGCGTCTTGCGGTCGTCGCCCGCGCCGAGGACGACGCGATACACCGGCGAGCCGAGCGCCTTCGCCACACGGATGCCCGTGCGCAGGTGCTCCTCCGCGGTGCCCCAGTTTTTCTTAAAGCGCACGCTCGTCGGGCAGATGCTCCAGCCGCCCGCGTAAAGGTCAATGCCGAGATCCGCGGCCTTCTTGCGCACCTCCGCGAGCGCGGCGTCCTCGAGCGACTCGTAGGAATCAATGTCGCTGATGAAAAGCGCGTCGCACTTCAGCGATGC
>JBEBGK010000164.1:0-7015 GCA_040081515.1 Chthoniobacteraceae bacterium | reverse complement strand
CCCCCTCGCCGCCGGGGCCGGTGACCAGCGGGAACATCTCCTGAATCATCGGCGACGCCTGTTCCAGGATGCCGATGCCCGCGGTGACGTTGAAGCAGAGCACCACCCACAGGCGCCAGAACTGCGGCGTGCGCCAGGCCTGATCGACGAGCACGTTGCCGCTGGTGACGAGTTTCTGCGCATGCACCGGCGGCTCGTAGCCGGCGGGCTTCCATCCATCGGGCGGCACGCGGACGATGATCGCGCCGAAGATCATGAAGAGGAAATAGATCGAGCCCATCGTCACGAATGTCGGCGCGACGCCCGTGGAGCTGGCGGAGTTGCAATGATCCATCAGCAGGAGGCTGAGATTCGACCCGACAAATGCGCCGCCTCCGAAGCCCATGATCGCCATGCCCGTCGCCATGCCGGGGCGGTCGGGGAACCATTTCACCAATGTGGACACCGGCGAGATGTAGCCAAGCCCGAGCCCGCATCCGCCGAGCACGCCGTAGCCGAGATACACGAGCCAGAGCTGGTGCCACGCGACACCGAGCGCGGAGAGGAGGAAGCCGCCGCTGAAACAGCACGCCGCGGCGAACATCGTCTTGCGCGGCCCGTTGCGCTCGACCCACCGGCCGAAGACGGCGGCTGACAGCCCGAGGAACGCGATCGCGATGCTGAAGATCCAGGCCAGCGCCGGCTGATCCCAGTCGCCCGGCGCCGATTGCCCGATGCCGATGCAGCGCGTGAGGGGAATCTTGAAGACGCTGAACGCATAGACCTGCCCGATCGACAGGTGCACCGCGAGGGCGGCGGGAGGCACGAGCCACCGGTTGAAGCCGGGACGGGCGACGGTGTGCTCGCGATCGAGGAAGGACACCGCGTCAGGATTGCGGCGCGGGTTCCAGCGGTGACGGAATCACTTCCTTCACTTCCGGTGTCACGGCGTGCGGGCGAGGATCGGTATGCGACGGGAGGGATGTCTTCGTCATGAAGCGGCTCCGTTCCTCCCACATGCGCGGTTTGGCGTCGATTCCATTCACGCTGCACGAACGACAGTCGGTCGGCGGCGAGGGCGCGCCCTTCTTCCCTCATAGTCTTGCTCATGCTCTTGCTCTTGTTCAGCGGTGAGCATCAACAAAACAACGAGTGGGGGAATCGGCGTTTCTCGACAGGCCGCTATGCCGCGCTGCGCAGGCGGAGGAAGCGAAAGAACTCGGCCCCCTCGCGCAGGCGGCGCTTCATCTCCTCCCAGTCGGTGAGCATCGTGCGGACGATGCGGGCGATCGGGCGCGGGCGGAAGTAGTAGGCGCGGTAGAACTTCTCCACCCACGCGAAGATCTCCTCGCGTGACAGCCCGTCGTATTCGAGCGCCGCTGTCTGCGTGCCACCGGCGCTCACGAGCGTCGCATCGCGGCCGAACCATCCATTTTCCATCGCCTGCCGGTAAAGCTCCGTGCCGGGATACGGCGCGGCGAGGCTCACCTGGATGCTGAAGACATCGAGTTCCTTCGCAAACTCCACCGTGCGCCGGATCGTCTCCAGCGTCTCGCCCGGCAGGCCGAGGATGAACGTGCCGTGAATGGTGATGCCGAGCTTGCGGCAATTGCGCGTGAACTCGCGCGCCTCCTCGATGCGGACGCCTTTCTTGATGTTGTCGAGGATCGCCTGGCTGCCGCTCTCGTAGCCGACGAGCAGCAGGCGGAGCCCATTGTCGCGCATCGTCTGCAACGTCTCGTAGTTCACGTTCGCCCGCGCATTGCAGCTCCACGTGATGCCGAGTTTTCCGAGTTCGAGCGCGATGGCCCGCGCCCGCGGCGCGTACGCGGTGAAGGTGTCGTCGTCGAAAAAGAACTCCTTCACCTGCGGGAAGAGCGCCTTCGCATGCGCCATCTCGCGCGCGACGGCCTCGGGCGATTTCGCGCGATACTTGTGCCCGCCCACCGTCTGCGGCCAGAGGCAAAAGGTGCATTGCGCGGGGCAGCCGCGGCCCGTGTAGTGCGAAACGTAGGGGTGCTTGAGGTAGCCGATGTAGTAGCGCTCGATGTCGAGGTCGCGCGCATACACATCCATCACGCTCGGCAGTTCGTCGAAGTCCGCGATGAGCGCGCGCTCGGGATTGTGGATAATTTTCCCCTCGCGGCGAAAGGACAGCCCGTCCACGCGATCGAGCGGCAGGCCCGCGGCGACATCGCGGCAGGTGTAATCGAATTCCTTCCGCGCAACCCAGTCGATGGCCTCGCTCGTACGCAACGTCTCCTCCGGCAACACCGCCGCGTGCGCGCCGACGAGACCGATGGAAAGGTCGCGCTGCTGCGACTTCAGCGCCTCGGCCAGTTCCGCATCGCCGCGCAAAGTCGGCGCGCTCGTGTGGATGACCACCACCTCGTAGTCGCGCGCGATGCGGAGGACGTCGTCCTTCGTCAGGTCATGCGGCGGTGCATCTAGCAGCCGCGAGCCGGGAATGAGCGCTGCGGGTTGCGCGAGCCACGTCGGGAACCAGAAGGACCGGATTTCGCGCTTCGCCTGGTAGCGCGACCCCGCGCCCCCGTCGAAGCCCTGCCACGAAGGCGGGTTGACGAAGAGGGTGCGCTTGAAGGAATTCACGCGGCAGGCGTTACCGCATCCGGGGAACGAATGCACGTACTCGTAGCCGGCGACGCGAGGGGGCGCGTCCTGCTCCGCGCCATCCCGCCACCTGCGCCCATCCTGCCAGCCGACGAGTCGTCGGCTCTACATTGGGGGCGCCGCCCGGTTGCACCGGAACGCGGACTTTTCACAAAGCCTGTTCCGTCGTCGGCTACGGAGACGGGAGGTCGCCTTCGCCGAGGCGGCGCTGGAAAAGCTCGATCGCGAGGCCATAGCACTGACGGGCGAGCGCGGGATTGTAGCGCGGGCCTTCGTCGCGGAGGAATGCGTGGGCGCCGTTGACCTCGAAGGTCTGGTGATTGGCGCCGCCTTCCTCCAGCGCGCGGCGGATCTGCATGCGGCCCTCGAAGGGAATGTGCGGGTCCTGCCGGCCCCAGATCATGAGCAGCTCGCCCTTGATGTCCCCGCGGCGCGCACGCTCGAGCGAATCGTCCGCCATTCCCGCGCCGAGGCCGCGCTTGTGGCTTTCGATCTTGTGGATGTCCGTCGCGTAGATGCACACGCCAGCGCGGATGTCGGGGCTGAAGCAGTTGCGGAAATTGAGATGCCCGCCGATGCAGAGGCCCATCGATCCGAGGCGGCCGGTGCTGTTCGGGTGGGATTTGAGGAATTCGCGCAGCGCGGCGAGGTCGGCGTCGTAGGCGGCGATCGATTTGTCCTGCTTGCACCAGTTCCCGCGGTCGGCGCCTGCGCTGTCGTAACCGAGCACGGTGCCGGCGGGTTCGTACTCGTGGAAGATTTCGGGCGCTCCGACGATGAAGCCGTGACCGGCAAGCATCGCGGCGGTCCGCCGGATCGGGCCGGTCACCTGGAAGATCTCCGAGAAAAGCGAAATGGCCGGATACCTCCCCTCCGCCGCCGGGCGGAAGATGTGCGTCCGCATGGGGCCGCCGGGCGTCTGCACGTCAACAAACTCGTGGTCAATGATGGTCATATCGGGGCGGGGTCATACCGGAGCACGGTTCCGGCGACAAGAGCCCTCCGCGGGATCAGCGCTTCCTGGAGGGACGCTCGGGGATGATGAGCGTCATCCCCGGCTTGATGACGTCCTTGCCGCCGAGCTGATTGAAGTTCGCGTCCTTGATGTGCGAGGAGTAGGCGCGATTCCCGTAGTGCTTCAAGGCGATGGAGGCGAGGGTGTCGCCCTTGGCGACCAGATGCGTCTTCGAGCCGGGCGCGATCGGGTCGGGCTTTTCCGGATTCGCCACCCGGGGGACCGGGGCCGGCTTCAGGCTGCTCGCCTCCGCCAGCCTGCGGCGCAAAGCCTCGTTCTCATTCTTCAGGCGCTTCGCCTCGCCGGTCGTCATGATTCCGCCCTGGACCATCGAGAGTGCCAGCCGCTTGTGGCAATCCTCGCGGGAAACCTTTGCGTCCTTCGCGTGGACGCCGGAGGGCGCCAGCTCCAGGTAGCGGTCGTAGTGATGGATCGCGCTGAGCGGGACCTTCAGCTTCTCGTCGAAGATCGATGCGATCTTATAGTGCACGTCGGCGGTTCTCGCCGTTCCGTCGAACGCACTTTCATACGCGCGGACGGCCTCGCGATACGCGCCGACCTTCGCCCGTTTGTCGCCCAGGTCACTCGCCTCGCGCGAGAGATCGCGCCGATCGCATCCCGCCAGGAGCAGGCCGGCCACGACGAGCACGAGCGCCCGGTTCATAATGCGGACTCGCGGAGCTTTGCCTTCTCCAGCGCATCCACGAGGGACCGGACGACCCTCAGCCTGGTGTGCCATTTGAAATTCGCGCCGATCACGGTCCACGGCGCCCGCTCGGTGGACGTCCGGAAAAGCATCTCCTCCGCCGCCTGCGTGTTCTCCTTCCAGTGGCGGCGGTTGCGCCAGTCCTCGTCGCTGATTTTCCAGTGCTTGTACGGGTCCGACTCCCGGGCCTTGAACCGGGTGAGCTGCTCCTCCTTGGTGATGAAGAGGAAGAGCTTCACGAAGATCGTGCCGTCGTCCATCAACTGCCGCTCGAACTCGTTGATCTCGCGATACGCGCGCTTCCACTCGGCCGCCGTGCAGAAACCCTCGACGCGCTCGACCAGGACCCGGCCGTACCACGAACGATCGAACACCACGATCTGGCCGTAATGCGGCAGCCGCAGCCAGAACCGCCAGAGGTAATGGTGCTGATACTCGTCGGCGGTCGGCTTCACGGTGGAATGCACGCGCAGCAGCCGCGGGTCGAGCCGCTCGGTCAGGCGCTTGATCGCGCCCCCCTTCCCCGCCGCATCGGGTCCCTCCAGCACGACGATGACGTTGTTTTTTGTCTCCGTCAGCCGGCGCTGCCAGCTCAGCAGTTCGAGTTGGGCTTCGCGAAGCTCCCGCTTGTAGGCCTTCGCCGTCATTTCCTCATGCACCAGATCCTCGAGGGAACGGCCGCGTCGCAGACCGATCGGATCGCGATGCTTCAAGGAAGAGTGCACAGTCGCCATGGGTGGCGTTTACCACGGGGGCCGCGCGCGCTGCAAGGATTGCACCCGGAATCCGGATTCCTTTGTGCGACGTGCGCGACTTCACCACTCGACAAGCACCGGCCCGCGCCCATGCTTACGGCATGCGGTCGCTCCCATTTCTCCCAGCCCCGCGAAACGTCTAAACCATGGCCGCCCCACAGTTCCTGCTGTTGATGGTCGCGGCCGCATCCATGCGAATCGCATTGCTCACCGGACAACTCACCGACCCGCGCATCGAGGTCTTCAAGTCCCGGCGCGAGCTGCAGCTCCGCGACGGCGCGCGGGTCATCAAGACCTACCGCGTTGCGCTCGGGACGAATCCCGTGCCCGCCAAGCAACGCGAGGGCGATCGCGCCACGCCCGAGGGCCGCTACTTCATCTGCAACAAAAATCCCCGGAGCAAATATCACCTCTCGCTCGGCATCAGCTACCCCGGGCCGTCCGATGCCCGGCGCGGGCTCGCGGCGGGGCTCATTTCCGAAACCGAGCACGAGGCGATCCTCGCCGCGCATGCCGCGGGCAAGGTCCCGCCCTGGAATACCCGGCTCGGCGGGGAAGTATTCGTGCATGGGAGCGGCTCGAAGACGGACTGGACCCTGGGCTGCGTCGCCGTCGAAAACGCGGACATCGAGGAGCTTTACCACCTGATCCCGGTCGGCACGCCGATCACCATCCATCCGTAGGCGGCGCGACATCGTCGTGGAATCGCCTTCAAAATCGACCATGCTTCCTCGCGGATGGCTGGAGTTCTGCTTTCATAGTCCTCACCGCACCGAATGCTCAAGGCTGATCTCCATCTCCACTCCAGCGAGGATCCTCACGACATCCTCGACTATGACGCGCGCGATCTGATCCGCCACGCGGCCCGGCACGGATTCGATGTGATCGCGATCACGCTGCACGGCAAAGTCATCGACGCACCGGGGCTGCACGAGTTCGCCGGCGACCAGGGCGTGCTCTTCATCCCCGGGATCGAGAAGCGCATCCACGGCAAGGAGGTGCTCATCTACAACGTCACGCAGGCGGAAATGGACGGCATCCGCACCTTCGAGGATCTGCGCGAGATGAAACGCCGCAAGGAAGGCGGGATCCTCGTCATCGCACCGCACCCCTTTTTCAAGCGCTCGCAATGCCTCGGACGGCACCTCGAGGAGAACATCGATCTGTTTGATGCCATCGAGCAGTGCCACCTCTACACGCGGTTCTGGAATCTCAACCGGCGCGCCGCCGAGGTCGCGCGCGCCCATGGGAAACCGATGATCGCGACGAGTGATTCCCATGCGCTGTGGATGTTCGGGAGAAATTTCACGATGCTCGACGCACCGAAGACACAGGAGGGCGTGTTTCGGGCCGTCCGCGAAGGGCGCGGACAGGCTCACAGCGCGCCGATCGGACTGGTGGAATTCGTCCGGCGGATGGGCTGGTTCTTCGCGGTGCATAATTTCCGCAAGTTCCGCGCGGGAGATCGCGCCCCCGCTCCGGCGAAGGAAAAGGCACCGGTGCGGGTGTAAGCCAGCCACGCCGCCTCCCGCAGGTCGTCGGGGCGTTCGCTTCCGTGCATCCCGGAACCGGCGCGCAGTTCCGGGCTCGTCAGCGGGAATCGCGGTGACACAATCACCGCCCCGACTCCCATGAAACCAATCCCGTCGCAAAGCAACCGCCTCCCACGTAGCATCGCGCTGCTCATCGGCGCGGTCCTCTTCCTCCTCTCCGCCTCCAATTCGTCTGCCGCAAACGCCGATGGCAAACTCCGCATCATCGTGTTTGGCGCGCACCCGGATGATGCGCAGTTCAAAGCCGGCGGCACCGCGGCGAAGTGGGCAAAACTCGGGCACGAAGTGAAGCTCGTCTCCGTCACCAACGGCGACATCGGCCACTGGCAATCCGCAGGCGGCCCGCTGGCCCTGCGGAGAAAGGCCGAGGTCCTCG
>JBEBGK010001067.1:0-1747 GCA_040081515.1 Chthoniobacteraceae bacterium | reverse complement strand
AAGTCGTCCATCTCGTTGTTCAGCAAGACACCGGTCCCCGGGACGACCACCTTCGAGCCGAAGCCGGTGTTGATGGTCGCCGTGCACGCCACCCAGTTCCCCTCCGCATCCGCGGCCGAGAAATGCGTCGTGTGCTTGCCGAAGACGTCGTCGTGCGCGCGCTCCGGCGTCCCGTGCCCCGCGACGTCCGGCGCGCGATCCATGCGGATCTTCGCGGCGAGCGTCTTCGCGTAATCCGTCGCCACGAGGCCGCGCGGGACTTTTGCAAAAGCCGGATCGCCGAGCCAGAACGCGCGATCGGCAAACGCGAGTTTCATCGCCTCGGCGATGAAATGGACGCAATCCACCGAGCCCGCGCCCATCGCCTTCACGTCGCGCGTCGCGAGGATGTTCAACAGTTGCGCGACGTGGACCCCTCCCGAACTCGGCGGCGGAAAACTCGCGATGCGGTAATCGCGGTAGCCGGTGAGAATCGGCTCGCGCAGTTCGATGCGGTAATTGCGGAAATCATCCGCCGTCAGCAATCCGCCGTTCGCCTTCATCCATTCGCCTGTCGCCTGCGCAAAGGCTCCCTCGTAGAACCAGCCTCTCCCCTGCTCCGCGATCGCGCGGTAGCTGCGGGCGAGATCCGCCTGCTTCAGCACGTCCCCCTCGCGAAAGGGCTTCCCGTCCGCGTCCAGGAAAATGGACCGCGATGCCGGAAACTTCGCGAGATTCTGCGCGGCGGATTTCAGCTTCGACGCGTAATTGGAGTCGATCGGGAATCCCGTCTCCGCGACGTCCGCCGCGCCGAGGAGCGATTCCTTCAAGGGGCGTCTTCCGAACTTCTTGATGGCGTGCTCGTACGCCGCCAATGCCCCCGGTGTCGCTGTCGCGAGCGCACCGGTCTGGCTGAGGTCCGTGTCCGCCCTGCCGTCCCGCAGATACATGTCTCGCGTCGCGCCGGCCGGCGCCATCTCGCGCCCGTCGATCGCCACGAATCGTCCGTCCGCCAGCCGGATCAGCATGAAGCAACCGCCGCCGATCCCCGAGTTGTGACCATCCACAACGCCGAGCATGAGCGCGGCGGCCACCGCCGCATCGATCGCATTGCCACCGCGCCGGAGCGCATCCACGCCGGCGCGCGTGGCGAGCGGATGCACCGTCGCCACCATTCCGCGTTCCGCGACCGCAGGCGCGGCGCGCAAGGAAGCGGCGAAAGCGACACACAGCAGCGCGGAGGCAAACAGACGGCGACGGATCATTGTCCTGGAGAAAGGCGGCTACCGCACCCGGGTGAGCGTCGTGGTGCAGCCGGGTTTTTCCCTGCCGCCCTCCCAACTCGTGCCGGTGCCGATAAGCTTCTGCGGCGCGCCCTTTGCCGCGGAGGGCAGTGTGAGACGGAGGCTGTGCATGTGCATGTCGCGGCGGGGATTCAGGTTTGTGCCGCCGTCGAAATCGAACACCAGTTCACGGGCGGTGCTCTTGCGCGTGTTGAGCTTCATGCGGGGCTGGTTGCCGAGGGCGCAGTAGTGGGTCATCAGCAGTCGGCCCTTGTCCATGTGAAAGACGGAGAGCATTTCCATCTTCGTGCCGGGGAAAATCGTCTCCTGCACGGCGCTGCCACCCGCGGTGAGGCGATAGATGGAATGCGACGGCGGCATCCCTTTCATCATGGCGGGGCCGCGCCATTCGCCCTGGAGTTTCTTGAGCGATGCGAAGGCTTCGGCTGCGGTGGTGGCGGCTTCCGCGGTGAATGCGGTGACCG
>JBEBGK010000163.1:0-7021 GCA_040081515.1 Chthoniobacteraceae bacterium | reverse complement strand
TCCGTCGCGTGCCGTGGTGCCAGCGGGGAAAAAATCGCTGCTCAGGGAAGTTCAAAACTCTCCCACTCAATCCGGTCAATTGTTCAGCGCTTCCCTAGGTGCGCCGCTCGATTTAAAATCCGGCACCACCTTGAAAGGCGCGGGCATCGGCAAAACCATTGTCACCCAAGCTCCAGGCTGGAAGGCGGACACCAGCACGCTGCCTGATCCTGAAACCAACCGCGCCAAGTTCGACCGGAGCGGCTATCTCATTCGGCTTGAGGACAAGGCGGTGGACATCACCGTCTCCGACCTCACGCTCACCGGTCCGCAGGTGCATGGTGCGATTTTTGGCTCTGGGAATGAAAACGTGCATTTGCATGACCTGCGAATCGCTGACTTCATGTTCTCAGGCATCCGCAGCTACTCATGGAAGCGTGCGAACATCCACGACTGCACTTTCGTGGACACCGGCATGAGATGGCAGAAAGGCCAGCCGGGGATCAAAGGCGGCATCGTGGGCGGCGGCATCTTTGCGATCTGGATCGCTGACAGCGAGATCTGGAACAATCGCTTCCTGCGCACCAAAACACTGCCACACGAGCACTGTTACGGCATTAAAGGCCGTCAGGGAAAAAGGCTCAAGATTCATCACAACACCATCGAGGTGAACTTCAGCATCGAGTTCCCCTTTGAGAACGACGAGGACGTCGAAATCGCCCACAACGTGCTCCACGGCACCGTTTCCATCCCGAAACACGCTGGTGGTCCCGTGCCCACCAGCGGTCGCACCTTTCACATCCATCACAACCTCTTCAAAGATACTTACTCCATCGAGTTCGTGCGCAACGGCGTCGAGATCGACCACAACCTCTTCGATTTCAATCCCGCCAAAGACCACGGCAATCTAATCAGCGGCTTTGGAAAAGCACCCGCCAAAGGACCGGCGAGTTTCCATCACAACCTCGTGAACAATCCTGGGCGCGGCGTCATCTGGATCAACGAGCCCTACAGCAATCTCGAAGTCCGCAACAACCACATCATCACCCGCACGACCAAAACCCCGCGCACGGAGGGTTTGTTCGGTTTGAATGCCCAGAGCGATCTCGCCTCTCTCAGCATCCGCAACAACATCATCGAGTGCATCGGCCAAGCCCGTCCTCTGATGCGTTTCAAAGAAGCCACCGCTGTCCGGGTCGAGAACAATCGTTTCACCAACGTCAGCGATCAGTCGCTTTACCCAAATCCACCGACCAACCAAACCCAGGGTCTGGAAACGCCACTTTCCTTCACCTGCGGAGTGCAGGACGAAATGACGGTGAACGGATGGAAGGTCATGCCAACGAACGCAAAGTGAGCGTTTGCCTTTCGAGAACTCCATCGCATGAAACCCATCGTCAACATCATCACCGCCATCAGCGGCACGAGTGCGAACACCAATAGCGTGAGCACGCTGGACACCGGCTTTGCCGATCCCGACATGGAGGCCATGCGCCAGAAGTTGAACGAGATGATCCTGAACGGGAGGCGGTAGTTTCCGAACCTCGGGTGACATGGCAGGATGATAACAACTTTTGGCAGATCTAGGCCATGTATTCCCGAATGGAAGGGCGTTTTACTTTCACCATGAAATCCCGGCGTTTCTTCTACCTCCTCACGCTGCTGTTCGCGCCGCTCGTCACGCTGCACGCGGCCAGTCCTGTGCCATCCAAGCCCAACATTCTCGTCATCCTCACCGATGACCTCGGCTACGACGACGTCGGGTGCTACTGGACGCCGGATAACCGCCCGGGCTTCGAGAAGATCCGGACACCGAACCTCGACCGGCTCGCCGCCGAGGGCGCCCGGTTCACCGATTTCTACTCTCCCGCCACCGTTTGCACCCCGTCTCGCGCAGCGCTCATGACCGGCTGCTACCCGGTGCGGGTGGGCATGTCCAGCTTCGGACGCAATGGCGGCGTCGTGCTCAGCGAAGCGCCCCTGGAGGGGCTGAACCCCGACGAGGTCACCCTGGCTGAGATCTTGAAGAAACGCGGCTACGCCACCGCCTGCGTTGGGAAGTGGCACCTCGGGCACCTGGCCCCATTCTCCCCGCGCCAGCATGGCTTCGACGCGTTTTACGGGATGATGTTCCCCAACGACATGAAACCCTTTGTCCTCCACCGCGACGAGACGGTCATCGAGCCGCACCCCGACCAGAAGACGCTCACCGAGCAGTTCACGGAAGAGGCGGTGAAGTTCGTGCGGGCGAAACGCGACCAACCGTTCTTCTTTTATCTCGCCTACAGCGCACCGCACATCCCGTTGCACGTCTCCGACGGCTTCCGGGGCAAATCGGCGCGGGGCTTGTATGGGGACGTCGTCGAATGCATGGACTGGGGCGTGGGCGAGGTCCTGAAGGCCCTGGACGAAACCGGGCTCGCAGACCGGACACTCGTGGTCTTCACCTCGGACAATGGGCCGGACACGCGCGGACCCTACGACAAGCGCGGCCAGGCCTTCCCCCTGCGGGCGGCCAAGGCGACCACGCGGGAGGGAGGCGTGCGTGTTCCTTGCCTGATGCGTTGGCCGGGCCGGATCCCCGCCGGCCTCGTCTGCCGCGAGATCGCCTCCGCGATGGACGTCCTGCCCACCGTGGCCGGTATCGCCGGAGCGCAGCCTCCGCAGGACCGGATCATCGATGGAAAGGACATTCTCCCGTTGATGACCAAGCCCGGGGCGCCGAGTCCTCACGACGCGTTCTTTTACTACAACCGGGAGAAACTGGAAGCGGTCCGCAGTGCCAACTGGAAGCTCGTCTTCCCGCGCACTGCAATGGACGACACCCCGTATGAGCGGAAGCAGGGAGCCGCGAAGGATGCACTTCTGCCCGAGGCGCTCTACGATCTCGCGGCGGACGTAGGCGAGACGAAAGACTTGATCGGACAACACGCCGAAGTCGCGCAACGTCTGCGTGCCCTGGCGGAGAGGATGCGCGAGGACATTGGTGACTCCGCCACCAACCAGAAGGGCAAGAACCGCCGCCCCGTGGGCCGCGTGCCTGCTTCGGGCCAGTGATGCCGCGCTCACGACAACCTAACCAAGAACGAACCGATGAGACCAATACGCCACTTGCTCACAGCAGTCATCGCTGCCCTGACACTCGCAGGAGTTTCCGCGCCGGCCGAGCAACGTCCCAACGTCATCTTCGTCGTCGTTGACGACCTCGGTTACGGCGAACTCGGTTGCTACGGCGGGAAAGACATCCCGACACCGCACATCGATGCACTCGCCGCGAGTGGGGCGCGATTCACGAGCGGGTATGTCACGGCACCGTTTTGCGCGGCCTCGCGTGCGGCGTTGATGACCGGCCGCTACCAGACGCGGTTCGGTTTTGAGTTCAACCCCATCGGCGCGAAGAACGCTGCGCCGGGTATTGGCTTGCCAGTCGCAGAGAAGACCGTGGCGGATCGTCTGCGTGACTCGGGCTATGCGACGGGATTGGTGGGCAAGTGGCATCTCGGAGGCACGGCGGAGTTTCATCCGCAGCGGCGTGGCTTTGATGAGTTCTTCGGTTTTCTGCACGAGGGGCATTTCTATGTGCCGCAACCGTGGCAGGGAGTGACGACTTGGCTGCGCCGCAAGACCCTGCCTGATGGTGGCAAGGGTCGATGGACCTCACCCGATGGCCGCATCGTGTGGAGCACGCATCTCGGCTCGAACGAACCCGAATACGACACGGACAATCCGTTGCTGCGCAGCAGTCAGCCTGTGGATGAACAGGCGAACCTCACGGACGCCTTCACGCGTGAAGCCTGCGATTTCATCGCCCGGCATTCCGCACAGCCGTTCTTTCTTTATCTCGCCTACAACACCGTTCACAGCCCCATGCAGGCCACGGACGATGACCTGAAGAAGTTCGCGCACATCGAAGACATCCAACGCCGCATCTTCGCCGCCATGCTTGCGCATCTCGATGACAGTGTGGGCAAGGTGCTCACGCAACTCCGTGACAGCGGCATCGAAGAGAACACGCTCGTCGTTTTCCTCAGTGACAACGGCGGCCCGACCCAAGAACTCACCTCCAGCAATGCACCGTTGCGCGGTGGCAAAGGTGAACTCTGGGATGGCGGCATTCGCGTGCCCTTCATTGCGTCATGGAAGAATCACATCAACGCCGGTCAGGTGGTGGAGGCACCTGTGGCGTCCATCGACGCCACCGCGACAGCGCTGACAGTGGCTGGTGCTTTAGCTCCAGCGCCTTCGGCTCAAGCCGAAGCCAAGTTGGACGGCATCAACCTCATGCCCCTGCTCACGGGCAAGACCACGCAACTGCCCGAACGTCCACTGTTTTGGCGCGTCGGCAAAAAGAACGCCCTGCGTCTCGGCGACTGGAAACTCATGCGCGATGGCAAGGAGTGGCAACTCTACGATCTCACGCATGACATCAGCGAGACCAAAAATCTCGCCACCCAAGAACCCGCCCGCGTGCAGCAACTATCAGCGCTCTGGGACAAGTGGAACGCCGAACAAATCGAGCCGCTGTGGAGATAAGGAACCCTATCCAATGAAGCTCACACTCAAACTCCTCACCACCCTGCTGCTCGCGCCGCTGGCATACTCGATTGCTGAATGCGACACAACTGCTGCCGAGTGATGTTGCGCCCACATGCGTTTATCTTTCTGTTACCCCACCCCAACCACAATGCTCCGACACTTCTTCTCTCTACTCGTCCTCGCCTCCATCGCAGGCGCTGCTGAACGCAAACTCGAAATCAACGATGGCGACCGGGTGTTGCTCATTGGCGACGTGCTCGTCGAGCGCGAGAACAACTATGGCTACATCGAATCAAAGATGCGGCGGGAGTTTGCGGGTAAGAGTTTTGCGGTGCGAAATCTTGGTTATAGCGGTGACAGTCCGCTGGGGGCTTCACGAGCGAGTTTTGATCCGGTGGAAAAGGGTGTGGATGCGCTGAAGGAGCAGCTCGCGGTGGTGAAGCCGACGGTGGCGATCCTGGGCTACGGCATGGCGGCGAGCCTCGATGAGCTGACGTATCGGAAGAATGATCCGGTGCTGAATCCGGACCCCGTGCGCTATGGAGTGGAGCACAGCCCGGCGAAGTTTCGGCGCGAAGTGCTCGCTCTGATGGATCTGATCACGGCGGCGAGCCCGGATGGCAAGGTGCGCTTTGTTTTCGTGGGGCCGATCAAGCACGAGGACCTGCGTGCGACACGGCCCGGGCTGCCGGACCCGGCGGAGCACAATGCGCTGCTGGCGGAGTATGGAAAGGTGATGGAGGAGATCGCGGCGGAGAAGAGTTCGCCCTTTGTGCGGGGCGAGTGGCAGAAGTCGGCGGGCGTTGATCTGGCGCAGGGCACGGACAATGGAATCCACCTTACGCCGCGCGGATTCCGCGCACTGTCGGAGAGTTTTGCGGCACAGCTCGGCTGGACGACGGATGCGGCGAAGTGGGACGCCGAGACGCCGGAGCAGCGCACGCTGCGCGAGGCGATCCTGCGGAAGAACTCGCTATTTTTCCACCGCAGCCGGCCGGCGAACTACACCTACATCTTCGGCTTTCGGAAACACGAGCAGGGGCGCAATGCGGTGGAGATCCCTAAGTTCGACCCGCTCGTGGAAAAGGCCGAGGCGAATGTGATCGGCATCGCGGCCGGCAAGCCGAGCACGCTGCCACCCGAGCCGCCGAGCGAGACGAAGCTCACCGCGCTGCCCTCTTTGCCCCGGCCTGAGTTCACCTTGGACAGCGGCCTTAAGATGACGCTCTTCGCCGAGAACCCGCTGCTCGAAAAACCCGTCGGTATGAACTGGGACACCTCGGGCCGCCTGTGGGTCGCGACGTCGAACACCTATCCGCAGGTGAACCCCGACGACCTCGGTGCGCAGATGGAGGGTAATAGCGCGAAGTTCGGCCCCTCGACTGGCAATGACCGCATCATCCTGCTCGAAGACACGAACCGTGATGGCGTGGCCGATGTCTCGCGCATCGTCGCGGACAAGCTGCTCATCCCCTGCGGTGTCGCCCCGGACAACCACGGCGGCTGCTTTGTCGGCGCGAGCACGGAGCTGCTCCAACTCAGCAACCCCGGCGCGGATGGTCTGCTCGGCGAGCGGCGCATCGTGCTCAGTGGCTTCGGCACGGAAGACACGCATCACATCATCCACGGGCTGCATTGGGGCATCGATGGCCGGCTGTATTTCCAGCAGACGATCTACATCCACTCGCACATCGAGACGCCGTGGGGACTCGTGCGCGCGAACAGCGGCGTGGCCTTCGCGTATGACCCGAACACCGAGCGGCTCGAAGTCCACTCGAAGGGTCTCGTGAACTGCTGGGGCCAGCAGGAGGACCTCAAGGGCCAGACCTTCCTCACCTCCGGCGCGGATGGGAATGGCATCACGTGGAGCTTCCCCGGCGCGGTGCTGCCGCCGAGCGAGGGCGCGCGCCGCACGATCACCAGCATCAGCCCGGGTTCGTATCCGAAGTTCGCCGGACTCGAGCTCGTGAACAGCCCGCTCTTCGGCCCCGAGTGGCAGGGCAATGCAATCACCAACGACTTCCGCGCGCATCGCATCGTGCGCTTCAGCTTCACCGACTTCACGCAGTCGCAGCGCAAGGACGGCTCCGACGTGAAGTCTGGCTACGTCACGCAGACGCAGGCCGATGTCGTGCGCACGAGCGACGCGGCCTTCCGCCCCATCGCGCTGAAAATGGGACCTGACGGCGGCCTGTATGTCGCCGACTGGACGAACCCGATCATCAATCACGGCGAGGTGGATTTCCGCGATCCGCGTCGCGACAAGCAGCACGGTCGCATCTGGCGCATCGCGCCGCAGGACAGCAAGCCCATCGCGTGGGAGCCGGTTGCGGGCAAGCCGGTTGATGTCTTGCTTGCAAAACTGCTCTCGCCGAGCCGCTGGGAGTTCGAGCAGGCGCGCCGCGAACTTGCGAAGGCGCCGGTCGCCGAATTGCAGAAGGCGCTCGCGGGATGGGTGAGGGATGAAGTCACTCGCCGCCACGCCGCGTGGCTGCTGAGTGGCCGC
>JBEBGK010001066.1:0-1750 GCA_040081515.1 Chthoniobacteraceae bacterium | reverse complement strand
GAAGGAGCGCCAGCACTGGAAGGCATACATGAAGGCCGACGAGGAGACGATCCGGCATACGGCCACGAAGCAGTCCCCGTGGTATGTTGTTCCGGCGGACAACAAGTGGTTCACACGAATCGTCGTGGCATCGGCGATCATCGAGACGCTTCACTCGCTCGATCTGCGTTTTCCAAAAGTCGGCACGGCCAGGCTGAAGGAACTCGCCTCTGCGAAGCACGCCCTGCTGAACGAGAAGTAGCGCGCGGCGGCAGAGGATCCGCCCGATGCCGGCGTGCTCGACCAGGCCGCGTCCGCCGGCTACTGCATCCATCCATGAAATCACTCCGTTTTCTCCTTCCTTTCCTTCTCTTCGCCACCGCGTTTGCCGAGCGGGCGCCGGACGCATCGAAACTCGCCGGCATCCCGAAACGGATGCAGGAGCTCGTGGACAAGGGCGTCATTTCCGGCTCGGTCACACTCGTCGCAAAGGACGGGAAGGTCGTGCAGCTCGCGGCGGTCGGGAAGGGCGATCTCGCGACCGGGCGTGAGATGAAACCGGATGATCTTTTCTGGATCGCCTCGATGACAAAGCCGATGACGGCGATCTGCGTGCTGATGCTGCAGGACGAGGGGAAGCTGCGAATCGAGGACCCGGTCGAGAAGCATCTGCCCGAATTCAAAGGGCAGTGGGTCGTGACGGAATTCGGCGAGAAACGCTGCGTTCTCGAGAAGTCGCCGCGGCCAGTCACCATCCGCGATCTCCTCACGCACACCAGCGGGCTCGGCGATGTGAAATCACCGCGCCCGCACTCGACGCTCGGGGAACTGTGCATGGCCTATTCGCGTGAGCCGCTTTTTTTCGCGCCCGGCGCGAAGTGGAACTACAGCAACAGCGGCATCAACACACTCGGGCGGATCGTCGAGGTCGTGAGCGGACAGCCGTTCGCTGAGTTCATCCAGCAGCGGCTTTTCACGCCGCTCGGGATGAAGGACACGACGTTCTGGCCGGCCGCGGAACAGCAGGCGCGCATCGCGAAGAGCTACAAGCCGGGCAAGGACGGCAGGCTCGAGGAGACGGCGAACTTCTTCGTGACGGGCGATCTCGCGGATCGGCGGCGCACGCCTTCGCCGGCGGGCGGCCTCTACAGCACCGCAGCCGATGTGGCACGGGTGTACTTCATGATGCTGAACGGCGGAACGCTCGACGGGCACACCTATTTGAAAAAGGACACCGCGACGCTGATGACGGTGACGCAGACCGGTGACATCAAGACCGGCTTCGTGGACGGCATGAGCTGGGGGCTTGGCTTCCAGGTGGTGAAGGAACCGCAAGGCGTGACTGCCGCGCTTTCCGCCGGCTCGTTCGGACATGGCGGCGCCTACGCCACGCAGAGCTGGGGCGATCCGAAACGCGGCGCGGTGTACGTGATGATGATCCAGCGCGCGGGATTTCCGAATGGCGACGCGTCCGAGGCCCGGAAGACCTTCCAGGACGCCGCCGCGGCGGCGTTGCCATAGCTTTGACCACCCGTTCCGCAACCGAGGCCGACATCCCGCTGCTCCGCGATCTGGCGCAGCGGATCTGGCGCGAGTGCTACCCGGGCATCATCACGCCGGAGCAGATCGAATTCATGCTCGGCTGGATGTACGGCGAGGAGGAGATCCGCCGTCAGCTCGCGGCCGGCATCCCGTGGGAAATCGTCGAGCACGACGGCGCGGCCATCGGTTATCTGTCCTACCAGCTCGAGCCGGACGGACGGGTGAAGAT
>JBEBGK010000162.1:0-7043 GCA_040081515.1 Chthoniobacteraceae bacterium | reverse complement strand
TGCGGTGCAAGCTGCTGGTCTTCGTGCTGGACATGGCGGGCAGCGAGGGGCGCGAGCCGCTGGAGGATTTGCAGAGCCTGCGCAAGGAGCTGGACCTTTACGACCCGACGCTGAGCGAGCGGCCGTGGATCGTGGTGGCGAACAAGATGGATCTGCCCGGCGCGAAGACGAAGCTGAAGCACTTCAAGACGCGCTACAAGAAGCTGGAGGTGTTCCCGATTTCCGCGGAGAAGGGCGAGGGCCTGGATGCGCTCAAGGAGCGGCTCGGGGAGCTGATCCCGGAGCATGAGGCGCCGCAGGCCGCCGGGGTGGAGCAGGCGGGCGCGGTGCGCGGCGGGGAGGCGTCGGCGTGAAGTTGCGCGCGATGGGCAGGCCTGTATCGTGCGCGCCATGAAGAACGAAAAAATCATCAAGGAGCTGACCACCGCGTATGCGATGGAGCTGGAGACGGTGCAGAATTACATCGCCGCATCGGTGAACCTGGACGGGGTGCGCTCAGATGTGATCAAGAAGGCGCTAGCGGCGGATGTGCCGACGGAGCTGATGCACGCGCAGCAGATCGCGGCGCGGATCAAGACGATCGGCGGGATCGTGCCCGGCTCGCTGGCGCTGCCGCGCGGCCAGAAGATGTTGCAGCCGAAGGAGGACACGACCGACGTGGTCTCGGCGATCAAGGGGGTGATCGCGGCGGAGGAGGCAGCGATCGCGCAGTACAATAAGATCATCAAGCTGTGCGACGGGACCGATTACGTGACGCAGGACATGGCGATCGGAATCCTCGGCGGCGAGGAGGACCACCGGCGGGAATTCATGGGGTTCCTGAAGGAATACCAGAAGGAGTAGGCCGCGGCGGTGCGGGGTTAATGCTGGAAAAATCGCGCGCATGAGGCATCGTGGGCGCTCATGAGAACAGCACTGCTCGCATTCCTGCTCGCAATCACATCACAATCCGTCCGCGCAGCGACGGCCTATGAGGCGCTACGCACCGTGGGCAAGCAGCGCGGCGAGGCCACGCTGGACAAGGTGACGGAGTTGCGCGGCGAGCGCGGTGCGCCGCAGCCGCGCGAGTGGAGGATCATCACCAAGGATCCGGCGTCGCGCTCCGGGGTGAGGGAGTTCGCGGTGCAGGGCACGAGGCTCGTGGGCGAGAAGGCTCCCGCCACGCGGGCGACGGGGTCGCCCTTGAACATAAGCCAGCTCAACCTCGACAGCGACGGCGCGCACCAGATCGCCGAGCGCGAGGCGAAGAAGGTCACCTTTGCCTATGATCACGCCGATTACGTGCTGCGCGCCGGCACCCACGGCGGAGCGCCCGTGTGGGAAGTGCGTCTGGTGGACAACCAGACGGGCGACACGGCCACCATCACCATGGCTGCGACGACCGGCAAAATCCTTAGCAGCGAGGGACTCGTCCGCCGCCGCGCCACCGTCATCGCGCAGCCGCCAGTAGTGCGGGAGCGTCCCGGCCAGTTGGAAGAGGCGGACTATCCCGCGCCGGACGAACGCTCCGACCGGCCTCCGCAAGCCGGAGCCCCGCCCCTCGGCATCCGGGTGAACAATTGGTTCGACCGCGCCGGCAAATACCTCGGCCGGCGTTTCAGCCAGGCTGGCGACGCCGTGGGGAGTGTCTTCACGGGAGGAAGGCGCGGCGATGCGGGAACGCGTGATTCCTCGCGGAACCGGGATGATGATTACGAGCGGGCGCCCCGTCGCAATTCGATCGACGAGGACTACACCCGGCCCACGCGAATCCGCGACTAGGCGGTCCCCTTTCCCACTCACGCGATGCTCACCACAGTCGTCGGTCTCGGCGTAGCAGGGGTGCTGCTCATCTTCCTCGAGATGTTCCTGCCGGGGATGATCGCCGGCATCATCGGGGGCGTGCTGCTTTTCGCCTCGGTCGTCGTCGCCTACCGGGAAATGGGACCGGACGCCGGCAATATCGCGCTGGTGGCCGCGGTGGCGGCGACGGGGCTGCTCTGGTGGTGGTGGGCGACTAAATTCCAGCACACGCGCATGGGACGGCGCATGACGCTCGCCGCGTCCAGCGAAGGGGAGGCGGGCATCAGCTCGACGCTCGCATCGCTCGGCGATCAGATCGGCACCGCCATGACGCCGCTGCGGCCGAGCGGGACCGTGCTGGTGGCCGGCAAAAGGATCGACGCCACGACCGCCGGTGAATTCATCGACGCCGGCGCGCAGGTGCGCATCGTCAGGACCCATGGCCTGTCCGTGCTCGTCCGGCTCGAGGCCTGAGCGCCCGATTCGCCTTCCGTTTACACGGCGGATGCCGTAAGCGTCAGTCCACTTTATGAACAACCCACTGCTCCTTCTCGCCGCCAGCGGCAGCCTCATCACCCATCCGATCGTCATCGGCATCATCATCGTGCTGCTGCTCGGCGTCGTGCTGATCCTGTTCAATTTCCTCGGGATCTGGATCCGGGCGCGCGTCGCGGACGCCCCGGTGAGCATGATCACGATGATCGCCATGCGCCTGCGGGGCGTGCCCGTTTCGCAAATCGTCGATGCACGCATCACCGCCACGAAGGCCGGCCTCCTTCTCGACACCGACCCGATCGAGGCGCACTATCTCTCCGGCGGCGACGTGAACAACTGCATCCTCTCGCTCATCGCGGCGCACAAGGCGGGCATCACACTCGACTGGAATCGCGCCTGCGCCATCGACCTCGCGACCAAGGGCACCGGCAAGACCGTGCTCGAAGCCGTCAGGACCAGCATCAATCCAAAAGTCATCGACTGCCCCAACCCCGCCGCCGGCCGCATGACGATCGACGCCGTCGCCAAGGATGGCATCGGCGTAAAGGTGAAGGCGCGCGTGACGGTGCGCACGAACCTCGACCGCTTCGTCGGCGGCGCGACCGAGGAGACCATCATCGCGCGCGTCGGCGAGGGCATCGTGACGAGCATCGGCTCCTCCGCGACCTATAAGGACGTGCTCGAAAATCCGGATCGCATCTCCAAGACCGTGCTCGCCAAGGGCCTCGACAGCGGCACGCAGTTTGAAATCCTTTCCATCGACATCGCCGACGTGGACGTGGGCGAGAACGTCGGAGCCAAACTCCAGGCCGAGCAGGCCGAGGCCGACAAGCGCACCGCGCAGGCCCGCGCCGAGGCGCAGCGTGCGCAGGCCGTCGCCACCGAGCAGGAAATGAAGGCCCGCACGCAGGAGATGCGCGCCAAGGTCGTCGAGGCCGAGGCGCAGATTCCGCTCGCCATGTCCGAGGCATTCCGCAGCGGGAACATGGGCATCATGGACTACATGAAAATGAAAAACGTCCAGGCTGACACCGCCATGCGCGACACGATCGCCGGAGGCGAGAAAGGTTCCGACACCAAGTGATCCTATTGGCGGACATCCCGGGAAACATCATCTTCCTCATCGTGTTCGCCGCGGTGGGGGTGGTGAACTGGTGGCTCGAGCGGAAAAAGAAGCAGGCGGAATCCGACGAGACGCCGCAGCCCCGGCGTCCGCAGGCGCGCCCCACCGTGGGCCCGGCCCCGGCCGGCGAATCGGAGCAGGAGCGGCTCCGCCGTTTTCTCGAAGCACTCGGCGTCCCGCAGCAGCCCGGCGCGCCGCAACCGCCCGCGCAGTCCCCTCCCCGGCCGATGCGCGAGATCACGCCGCCTCCGACGCCCCGCCCGGTGCCGCGTCCGATCGAGCGACCCGTCAGGCGCGCATTCGCCCCGCAGCCCAGGAACCTCGTCCCGACCGGGCGGCCCACGGAGATTCCGGTCCCGCGCGCGCGACCCCGCCCGCAATTTCTCGAGCAGGACGAGATGAAGGAGGCCGGAAGACTCGAGGGGCCCGCGGCCGCGATCGAGGGGATCTCGAGCGAGTTCCAGCACATGACGATGGAGCAGCTTGGCGTCCCGGCGCAACTCGCCGAAGGCACCACGGGCCCTGCCACAGTGGTGAGAAATGCCGCCGCGCCCATCGTCGAGTCCCTTCGCCTCGCGCTTCGCTCCCCCGCGGATCTCCGGACGGTTTTTGTCACGATGGAATTGCTCGGCAAGCCTCGGGGCTTGCAAAATTGAGCGGCGATCCTACCGTGCCCCCATCGTTCAGCACGCCGACGTGGCGGAATTGGCAGACGCGCTAGACTCAAAATCTGGTATCCGCAAGGATGTGTGGGTTCGAGCCCCTCCGTCGGTACCCTGAGGAGATCGGCTGAAAGGCCGCATTACTACAGGGATACAGGCAGATTGGACGATTGATTCAATCCTGCCGATTCCAACGGATGGAAACGGATTGAACTCCATGATCGCTTGTAAAATTAGCGAACTTCGCTACGCTGTTGCCCGCACTCATGAAGACCGAAGTCTACAACGTCTGCGAATGCCGTGAGGGCGGCGGACGCTACAAATTCGTCGTGCGAGGCAAACTCAACGGAAAATACGTGCGGAAGTATTTCGCTACAAAAAGAGATGCGACGACATGGGCAGAGATCAAGAACATCGAGACCCTGAATCAGGGAATCGAGCATGCCGGGTTTTCCACCGAACTGCGCATGCAGGCACAAGCAGCGGCAGAACTCTTGAAACCTCACGGTGCTACGATCATTGAAGCCGTCCGTATTGCTCTCCCAATTCTTCAAACACGGGGCAAAAGCATCCCAGTGAGCGCGGCGGTAGAACTCTTCCTCGAAGACTACAAAATGAATGGTGGTCCCAAGACCGCAGTGCCGAGTGCCAGCTACCTCGACTACCTCTCCGACATGCTTGGGCCATTCAAAAGGCTTTATGGAGACCGCGTGATTGCAAACGTCGATACCGCTGAAATCGAAGCCTTGCTCCAAGGACGCAAGAAGGCAGGTGCTGTCACGCGTCAAAGCTACATCCGCGCAATTTCAGCTTTTTACGGGTGGTGCGTGCGCAAGGGCTATCGGCTGGACAATCCCCTGCCGAAGCTCCGCAAACAGCTTCCGAAAACCGAGGTCTCAATTCTCTCAATCGAGGCAGCGGAAAAAGTGTTGAATGCGGCTCACCGGGAAGAAATCGCCACGGTGTCTTTGGCTCTGTTCTCCGGGATTCGTATCGCTGAGTTCCACAAGAGGGTCCGTGATTCACGAGGCGGCGAGCGAGACGTATGGCTCGATTGGAAAGACGTAGATCTCAAGGCACTTCAGATTTTCGTCGCGCCAGAATTGGACAAGAACCGTCACGGTCGTTACGTGGACATTTCGCGCAATGCAGTGATCTGGCTCAATGAGGTCAAACGCGCTTTCGGTCCAGTCATGCCGGAGAATTGGAGGGAGCGCCGACAAGCCATAGAGAAACGATCTGGCGTGGAGCTTCCTCAAAACGTCCTGCGTCATTCATACTGCTCGTATCGTATCGCGCTCGATCAGGACTATCACAAAGCTGCCGCGAACGTCGGCAATTCACCGGCGATGCTCCGCAAGCACTATGTCCGCGTGATGCCCAGGAAACTTGGCGAAGCATACTTCAGAATCGGACTCAAGAGAACGCCGAAGAACTCGACAAACCGCGCTGTGACTGAACCCCCATCAACAAAACGCGCTGGTGATCAAATCTGAGTGCCGGATTTTTTCTCCCCACCGCCACTGCCTCGCTCAAATCGCAGCAATCACATCCCACATCGGCCGTAGATCTTCATCATCCAGAGCCGCCAAACGCATCCTCGGGTCCATTTTGAAAGCAACCTCCAGCATCCCTTTGGCGATTTCCGTCTGACCAAGCTGACACATGTAGCAGGCGATGTTGAACGGAAACAGCGGCTCCTTCTCGTGAATCTTCCATGCCTCGACCAAAATCCTTCGAGCAGCATCCAGTGATTCAGCTCTTCTCGTCGCGTAGGCCCAAGCCAGAGGCCAGCGTGAATCTGTGGGATCAACCTCCGTCAATTGTTTTGCGACGGTCTGCATCAACTCCCATTTTTCGAGTGCCCAGTAAATCTGCACGCGCACTTCGAGCACTTCAGGGACATGGCGCACCTCGGCATCGATATTCTCCAGCTCCTCATTCGCATCGAGGAACATGCCCAGCTCGGAGAATCCTTGAGCTGCGGTAAGGTGTTTCAACCAAAATTCCGCAGTTCAGAACCGAGCTTGGCGAGAGGATTTGGGTCGCTACAAGAGGTGAGGGATGAAGACCGAGCGATCTTTGGAGCTTCACCCAGCGGGTGAAGATGATTTTGTGTTTCCGACCTATGGAGGAATGGTGCGGCTGAGCGCGACGGACGACGCGCTCACGCCCTTGGCGGGCTGGTGCGTTGGAGTCATTCGGATACGGATCGAGCGAGTCGGGGATGCCATCCCGGTCGCTCGCCGAAAGGACAGCACGGTGTCTCCTATTGCCAGGCCCACTACCACAGTACCACATTGGCTCCAAGTGAAAGAGGTCGCAGGCATCGCTTCGGGAAGAAGAGCAGAAGCCGGGGCGATTGAGAAGCGCGCTTTGCCCGCGTAAGGAGAACACACGGCGGGGTGTTTGAAAAGGGCGGGTTCACCGCGAATAATCAGTCCGTCCCTCGTCCCTTCGCGCACTCCGAGGCCCCACCCTGCCTGCGGCGCGCCTGCACCCACGACGCAAACGTCGAATACTTCACCCCGATGCGCTCCGCAAACTTCGTCCCCGGCATCCCGCAGCGTTCAAACTCATCAAGCGCCGCCTCCCGCAACTCCCGTGGCGTCCACACACGCCCAGTCACGTCCACTTTCAATATCTGTTCCGTTTTTCGGTTCACAAATTGCGTAGCCTACCGCCTACGCAATTTACGACCACCGTTACCCAACGGTGCTACAGATGACGCTTACAACTCAACGAACTTGCTCTGAGTTAAGCGATTCCAAGTTTCTCAAGCCGCTCGGATTCATGGAAGCTTTGATCAAGCAGCGTGCGGCTGGCCCATCATCACCGGGATAAAGCTCAAGTTGAAGATACCCATACTTTCCATCAGCAGTTTTGACATAAAAGCTACGCGCCGACACACCCCGCTTTTGCTCCGCTTTGGGATAATCGACGGTCGGAGCATAACCTGCGCCCGGTGCTTGATGAAGCAA
>JBEBGK010001065.1:0-1755 GCA_040081515.1 Chthoniobacteraceae bacterium | reverse complement strand
CCAATCTGCTCGTGCTGCTGACGAGCGTGGACGGCTTGCTCGATGCAAAGGGCAGGACGATTTCCCGGGTCGAGGACGTGGAGTCGGTCACGAAGTTTGTGCGGCAGGAAAAGGGCCGGCTCAGCGTCGGCGGCATGTCCACGAAGCTCCAGGCCGTCCGGGCCGCGGTTGAGGCGGGCATCCCGACCGTGGTGGCGAGCGGACGGAAAGCGGGCCAGATTACCCGCGCAGCGGCCGGCAAACCGGCGGGAACTTATTTCCCGCCGCTCGTGCCGTTGCACGCACAGTGACTCCTTTCATTCCGATGAACCTCAGCGAACAGATCCTGGACTTTGGCCGCCGTGCCCGTGCCGCCGCCCGCGAGCTGCGCCAGTGCCCGGCCGCGCAGAAAAATGCGGGCGTCAAGGCCATGGCCGATGAACTCGCGGCAGCCGCGCCCGTCATCCTCGCGGCGAATGCCGAGGATGTGGCGCGCGCAAAGACCGCCGGCCTTTCCGGTGCGATGATCGACAGGCTCACGCTGAACCCGAAACGTGTCTCCGCCATGGCCGATGGCGTGAGGCAGGTCGCCGCGCTGCCCGATCCCGTCGGCGAGATCATCCGCGAGTGGACGCGGCCGAACGGGCTTCGCATCCAGAAGAAGCGCGTGCCCATCGGCGTCGTCGGCATCATTTACGAAAGCAGGCCGAACGTCACCAGCGACGCCGCCGTGCTCTGCACGAAGACCGGCAACGCGACCATCCTCCGCGGCGGCAGCGAGAGCATCGCCTCGAACATCGCCATCGCTGCCGCGCTCAGCCGCGGGTGCGCCAAGGCGGGGCTGCCGGCCGATGCGATCCAGCTCATCCCCGTGACCGATCGCGAGGCCGTGCGGCTGATGTGCGAGATGGACCAGTATCTCGACTGCATCGTGCCGCGCGGCGGCAAGGGTCTGATCGAAACCGTCGTCCGGCATGCGCGCATGCCGGTGATCAAGCACTACGATGGCATCTGCATCATGTACGTGGACAAGGCCGCCGATCCCGCGATGGCCGAGGCGCTCGTCCTCAATGCGAAGTGCCAGCGCCCCGGCGTGTGCAATGCGATCGAGACGGTGCTCGTGCATTCCGCCATCGCGGAGAAGTTCTTCGCCACCACCGGCAGGGCGCTGATCCAGGGGGGCGTCCAGCTTCGCTGCGACCCGAGGGCGCTCGCGGGACTGTCACCGTTCGGCGGCGACAAGGTCGTCCCGGCAAAGGACGAGGATTTTCGCACCGAGTTCCTGGACCTGATTCTCGCGGTGAAAGTCGTGGATTCGCTCGACGAGGCGATTGCGCACATCGAAGCGAACGGATCGCATCACAGCGACGCGATCATCACCGCGGATGAAGCCGCCGCGGAGCGCTTCCTCGCGGAGGTGGACAGCGCGACGGTGTACTGGAACGCGAGCACGCGCTTCACCGACGGGGGTGAGTTTGGTTTCGGTGCCGAGATCGGGATCTCCACCGATAAACTCCATGCACGCGGCCCGATGGCCCTCGAGGAATTGACCACCTACAAGTACGTCCTCCGCGGAACCGGCCAGATCCGCACGTAGCAGGAATCCGCAGCCACCGCCGGTTCCAGCGGGTTGCCGGTGAGGGACGGGGAGGACGCCCTCGATACCGGCGCGTTCCTGCTAGGGAAGCGCTGAACAATTGACCGGATTGAGTGGGAGAGTTTTGAACTTCCCTGAGCAGCGATTTTTTCCCCGCTGGCACCACGGCACGCGACGGA
>JBEBGK010001064.1:0-1756 GCA_040081515.1 Chthoniobacteraceae bacterium | reverse complement strand
GGCTGAGCAGCGTTACCGCCGGAAACTGCCGGTCGATTTCAGCCGTGCGGTCTTTTGAACAATCGTCAATGACGATGACTTCTTTGCTCAGCCCGAACTGCGACCGGTCATCGGCCAGTACTTTTTCCAGCAACGCGCCGACCTGCTCCGCGAATTGCTGCGGCAAAATCAGCTCTCGCACGGGCTGCCCGCGCTCATTTCGTCGAAGGTCGAAATCCTCCAGCATCAGGCGGAGGTCGCGGACCGCGTGTTGCACGACCCGACCATCCGCTACCTGCTCGCGGACGAGGTCGGCCTCGGCAAGACGATCGAGGCGGGCATCATCCTCCGCCAGATCCGCCTCGACGCACCGGACACGCGCATCGCGGTCGTCGCGCCGGATGCGCTCGTGCGCCAGTGGCGCGAGGAACTCGACACGCGCTTCGAACTCGACGACGTGGACGTCTTCCCGCACTCGGCCTTCGCAAAGGACAAGGCACTGCTCGACGACCCGTGGGACGTGCTGGTGATCGACGAGGCGCACCGCATCGTCGAACGCCACGGCCAGCCCGCGACGCCGATCACGAAGAACGCGCTGAAGCTTGCGCACGCCTCGAAGCATCTGCTGCTCCTCTCCGCGACGCCCGCCCTGCATCACGACGCCGACCTGCTCGCGCTGCTCGAACTGCTCGAACTGCTCGACCCCGAAAACTACTCCAGCGCGAAGCTGGCCGACTTCAAGGAGCGCACCACGCGCCGTGTCGAACTGGGCCGTGCATTCCTCGCGTTGCGCAGCGCGACCGTACCGGCGCTGGTGAAATTGCACGCGGGCAAGCTCGCGTCACTGTTGCCGAATGACCCGACGGTGAAGGAACTCGTCGCCGCGCTCGCAAAGCCCGGTGCGGACGCGAAGGCGATCCAGAACGACTTGCACCTCCACATCAGCGAGACATACCGCATTCACCGTCGCATGCTGCGCACGCGCCGCCGCTGGCTCGCGGGATCGCACAAGCGCTTCGTGCGCGATGTGGTCGAGAGCGTGGAGATGGAACTCGACGAGGAACCGCACCTCGCGCTCTGGGAAGCGCTCGAAGCCTGGCGCATCGCGGCGGGCAAACGAGTGGGACAGGCGTCCTCGCCTGTCGGAGTGGGGCAGCCCTTCCCGGCTGCCCGCAAGGTTGCAACCGGGACAGCCGAGACGGGCTGTCCGACCACGACAGCCGGGACGGCTGTCCCACTCTTCGCCGACTGCTACATCCGCCTTACCGAGGCCATTTCCGCCGAGCCAGAGAAACTTTCCTCGCTCGTGAAGGAAGTCGCGAAGGCGACGAAGGCCACCGATGCCGAGGTGAAACTCCTCGCCGCTCTCGCCGACGACAAGATCGCTTGGCAGATCTCCGAGGCGCGGCTCGCCCTCATCGCCGAGTCGCTCCGCCGCCGCGCGGCGAAGGACGGGCCATCCGGCAAATACGTCGTCTTCAGCCCGAACGCGCGCTTCTGCGCCGATCTCGCGAAGCGGCTCCACCCGCTCTTTTCCTCCGAAGGCGTGAAGGTCGCGAGCACCAGCACCGTCGGCAGCACGGCGGGTGAGCTTTTCTCCGACTTCGCCGCCGACCGCGCGGCGCGCGTGCTCATCACCGACGCGACGGGCGAGGAAGGATTCAATCTCCAGTTTGCGAAGGCCGTGATTTTCCACGACCTGCCGTGGGCGCCGATGCGACTCGAGCAGCGGCTCGGACGTCTCGACCGCATTGATCGCACAGGCGCGATTCCGTGC
>JBEBGK010001063.1:0-1758 GCA_040081515.1 Chthoniobacteraceae bacterium | reverse complement strand
GTGCATGGACGCGATGCCGCGCTCGCCGCGTTGCCTTCCATCCTGAAGCAAACTCCGTCGCAGCCGGAAGCGCGCGCGCTTTGGCAGCAGTTGTTCCAGCTAGCGCCGTTCGCCGCCCACTTTGCGAAACAGATGCCGAAAGATCTCCCCGCATCGGCGTACTCCGATGCGCTGCAAGTCGCCCGCGGCATGGGACGCAGCGGCACCGCACTCGTCACCGCGCTCTCGCCGCTGGCCGGTGCAAAGCCAGCGCAGCGCGACTTCGCCGCAGAGATTGCGGACTTTGTGAAATCCGTCCCTGAAGGCGGCAACAGCGCCGATGGCGAACTCGTCTATCGCCGCGCAGGCTGCGTCGCGTGCCACGCCATCGGCGGCATCGGTGGGAATTTTGGCCCCGACTTCTCCAGCATCGGTGCGAGCGCGCCGCTCGACTACATCATCGAGAGCACCGTCAACCCCGCCTCGAAAGTGAAGGAAGGCTACCACGGCTTCGCCTTCACCATGAAGGACGGCAGCGTGATGAACGGCATCCCCGTCCGCGAGACCGCGAACGAGGCAATCATCCGCCCGGGTCCCGGCGTGGAGTTGCCGCTCGTGAAGGCCAACATCGTGAAGAAGGAAATCATCGGGAGCCTCATGCCTGCCGGCCTCGTGGACGCATTGAGCCCCGGCGAGAAGCGCAACCTGTACGCCTTCCTGAGCCAGATCGGTCGCCCCGGCCCGTTCGATGCGAGCAAGCTGAACGTTGCACGCAGTTGGAGCTTCCATGTCAACGCCCCCGGCGAGCCGCCGGCGCAGGAAGCTGCCGTCATTGCCATGACGCTCGGTAGCGGCGACCTGCGCGCCGAGGACCGTCCCGACAAACCATTCGCCACCGCGAGCTTCACCGCCGCCAAGCCCACCACGCAGCCCGTCATCTTCACCGGAATCGAAGCAGCATGGCTCGATGGCAAGCCGCTCGAACTCAAAGACGGCCGCTGCACCACATCGATCCCCGCTGGTGACCACCAACTCACCGTGCGCCCGGATCCCAAGGCGCCGCTCATGAAGGCGCAATGCGATGACGTTTCGTTTGTTTCCGGCACGAAGTGACAACGCACGGCCCCTCATCACTCCCGCGGCCCTGAATCTGAGCAAACGAATCACAGTCGGAAACCGATGAATCGAATCGCGCCAACCTCGACTACATCCTCGCACAGATACTCAACCCCAGCGAGGTCATGAAGGAGAGCTATCAACTTGTCATCGTCACCACTCGCGATGGCCGCACCCTCTCCGGCATGGTCGCCGCTGAAGACAACCAGCAGCTCACGCTCCGCCTTGTGGGCCAAGACAGCATCGTTACCCAATCCGAGATCCTCTCTCGCGAGAAATCCCCCATCTCCATGATGCCTGAAGGCTTGCTCAAAACCCTCAAAGACGACGAAGTCCGCGACCTCGTCGCCTACCCCCGCACCACCGCGCAGGTGCCCTTGCCGAAACATTGAATCCCCCAAGGCCGAAGAGGCACTCGACGTGATCCCCGACATGTCATTCGATGCCGCTGGTCACCGAAACGAGGTCAGGTGCAAAATCCAACAAACGACCCTCATTGCGGCGTGAACGGTGAGGATCGCAGTCACGCTCGCCTTCGATCATCCGCTGTGTTGCAATGCGGCACTAGCCCAAGTTCCGCAGTTCGCGCCATGGCGGAAAAATCTTTCCCTTTAGCCGCGGCGCGGCGGGGTGGTGTCGCCTCTGTGGGGAGGTTGTTTTGGG
>JBEBGK010001062.1:0-1761 GCA_040081515.1 Chthoniobacteraceae bacterium | reverse complement strand
TCCGGTCGGGATGTTGCCCGGTTGCGGGTGCCGGTCAAGCGCAGGTGCTCACCGGAAACGGTCAGAACGGGGACGGGCGTTGGGGAGTGAGGGGGTATGATTGCTGTTGACCTGTTGACGGCCAAGCCCCTATTTTCGAGCCTACAAGGGGTCAATGAAGCAAGAAATTGCCGTTCAGAAAAAAGCTCGATTAGTGGGGCCTTTGCGATTGCCCAGCCGCAGGGACTCGGATTCTCTGCGCCGAGTGCCCCCGATGGTTTCAGTTTTCTCCTAAGCGCAGATGGACTCCGCGTTCACCCGTTTCGATTTCCTCCGCCGCCATCCAGGCTGGTTGATTGCCTCAGCGTTGCTCTTGATCGCAGGGAGCGGCGCGACACTGGCGGGCTATCCCGAAGTGGAACACGCGAGCCGGGCTTTCCGCGTCATCCTCGGGTTCTCGTTGGTCACGACGACCATCGTGGGGCTCGCTGGAGCGGTCGCGGCGATCCTGACCTCGATGGAGAACCGCGTACTGAGAAGGACGTTCAGGAAACTTCATGACGTCGCGCATTTCTACCGAAATGACCTGTGTTATCGTCTCGAAAACCAGCGCCGGTTTGGCAGGGATGAGATGCTCCGCCACGAACAAGTAGTGCTCACGAAGCTCTGCGAGTATGTGGCTGCGATGTTCACCGACTTGATTCGCCGGGACTGTCATGTGTGCGTGACACTGATTCGACAGAATACGGCGGAAGCCAGGGGCGTGAAGAACACATGGTTTCTCTGGGCCTCGTCTGGGCTCGAGGCGGATAGTGTCGGACGCGATTACAGGAAGCCATTCGACGTCGAAACGGACGAACGGTTCTCCGTGGCCATGCAGCCGCGGGCAGACGGTCCGAGTTATTACTTCATTGGCGACGTGAATGATCCTTCGGAACGAAGCAGGCAGGCCATCCTCAGGCCGGGCACCCGTCCGTTCTCGGACTGGGCCTCGCGTTACGTCAGTTGTCTAGTGGTCCCCCTTCGGGCGCAGGATTTCAAGGAGGGCGAAGCCGACTTGTCGCCGAAAACGAAAGTCTCCCTGCCGAGCAACCCGGTCCCGGTATCCGAACTGAGCACTGTCGGTTTCCTAAAGGTCGAAACCAAGAGCAAGAACCGGCTGAATGCCCGGGACAAGTATCTCCTCGCCGCGTGCGCGGACATCGTCGCAAGCCAGATTGCGTTGCGCAATCTCTCCCGACCCCAGGGTGCGGAAGGAACCACTATCGCCGGATCCGTCCCCGCAGGATCGCAGCACGACAAACTCACCCATGCCTAATCCCGCCATACTCAACGACACCCCGTTGCCATCGGTGCCCCAGCAGCCGGGCGACATCAATACGGACGTCCACATTGGCCAGTGGGATAACGAGGATAACCGGGCTGCCTTCGACCTCGGCCTTCACCCGCAAACGAAGGAGCCGAGTCCGCGTGCCTCGTGGTGGGGGCAGTGTTGGCGCATGGCCGACGACCTTTCACCAAGAAAGCCGCCAAGCTCTGCCGTCGCCGAAGAGGTGAAGGCATGGTTTCTGCTTGGTGTAGTGGCACTTGTGACTGCCGCTGCGATCGCCTATTTTACTGAATGCACTCTCCCGCGATTCTTGGCGTGGTGCGGGATCGGGTTCGCAGTCGTGCTGACTTTGTTCGTGCTCACTACGGCGATGGATCCGCGGAGGCCCAAGAAAGGAAGGATCGCCATCTTTATCGGCGGCGTTGTGCTTGCGGTCGAGGTCGCCCTGGTGG
>JBEBGK010001061.1:0-1761 GCA_040081515.1 Chthoniobacteraceae bacterium | reverse complement strand
CTTTCTGGATCGCGCAGCGACGTGCCGCCGCGGGCACGCTCATCCTCCTCAACGACGATCTCGACGGCCCGCGCTGCCGTCCGGAATTCACGATCGCCGCGCTCGAAGATCTGAAATGGTTCGGCTTCCGCTGGGACGAAGGCCCGGACATCGGCGGACCGCGCGGCCCCTACACGCAGAGCGAACGGATGCCGCTCTACCTCGAAGCATTCGAGCGGCTGCGCGCCGGTGGATTCATCTACCCGTGCAAATGCTCGCGCCGCGATGTGCTGCTCGCGCTCTCCGCCCCGCATGAAGGCGACGAGGAACCGCTTTACCCCGGGACGTGCCGCGCGGCGCCAGTCACCCACGCGCGTCAGTGCATCAACTGGCGCTTCCGCGTCCCCGACAGTGAGGCGATCGCGTGGACCGACGGCAACCTCGGGCCGCAACGCGCGGCCACCGGACGCGAATTCGGCGACTTCCTCGTGTGGCGGAAGGACGACTTCCCCAGCTATCAGCTCGCCTGCACCGTGGACGACGCATTAATGGGCATCACCGAAGTCGTCCGCGGCGCGGACCTCATCACGAGCACCGCACGCCAGTTGTTGCTTTATCGCGCGCTCGGCTGGACCGCGCCCGCGTTCTTCCACTGCGAGCTGATGACCGACGAAAAGGGCGAACGCCTCGCGAAACGAAGCGACGCGCTGAGCCTCCGGGCGCTCCGGGAGCAGGGACGCGCGCCCGAGGAACTCCGGGCCGGCTGGCCGTAGCCGCGCTTGTCCAGGCGCTGCTACGAAAATCAGTGCGGCGTCGCGGCCACCCCGCCCTGCGGTGCGGCGCTCTTCGGCGGATGGAAGAGCAGCAGCAGCGCGGCGGCTGCGGCGAGCGCGGCGTAGGTCGGGACCATGAAGAGGCCGTGGAAGTCCACCTTCTCGCCGTGCTTGAAGGTGTCCTGGATGAGCTGCGGGCAGATGGAATTCGCGACGAGCGCGCCGACACCGAGGATCATCACATTGAACAAACCCTGCGCGCTGGCCCGCGCGTCCTTCGGGAAGTATTCGTCCACGAAGATATAGACGGTGGCGAAGAAGAACGCGTAGCAGATGCCATGGAGGATTTGCACCGCGATGATGAGGCCCTGCGATTCCGGGAAGAACGCATAGACCGCAAAACGCGCGGCGTGGCCGAGCACGCCGATGATCATCGTGAACCGCCAGCCGAGCGCCTTCAGCGTCGCGCCGAGGATGAACATGGTGAGCAGTTCCGCGACCTGGCCGATGGTCATCACGGGCATGATCCAGTTGCCCGGGATGCCGACGCCGCCCGCTTCTTTCGATGCGCCAAGGAAGCTGCCGGTCCAGTTGAAGTAGCAGTTGTGGACGAACGAATCGACGAACGTGACGAGGAAGAGCACGAGGACGAAGGGGTGCTTGAGAAGCTTCAGCGCCTCAAGCCATGCGAGGCTTTCACCGGCGCCCTCCTCCTTCTTTTTCGCCGGAGTGTGCGGCAGTGTGAGACTGAATGCCGCGAGCGTGAGCGAGATGATGCCGGAGACGATGAAGGTCCACTTCGTCGCGGCCTTCAGCGCCTCGCCGGTGAGGCCGGAGGCAAAGACGACGTCGAACCACGCCTTGATGCCCTGCGGGTTTGCCGCGCTCACCTTTGCCCAGTCCACGAGGATGAACGTGAAGGGCCACGCGGCGAGAATCCAACCGATGGTGCCGCCCAGGCGCACGATGCCGAACTCATGCGTCGCGTCCTTCATGTTCGCGAAGGCGA
>JBEBGK010000161.1:0-7091 GCA_040081515.1 Chthoniobacteraceae bacterium | reverse complement strand
ATCCTGGAAAAAAACCACCATGCGTCCCTGCCTCACCCTCGCCGCGGCTGTCGCTGCGATGACCCTTTTCGGCGGTTGTTCGCAGACCGCTCCCTACGTTTACCGTTACGTCCCGGGACAGACCGCGACTGTGCAGAATGGATACGCGGTCGCGCCGGAAGCCGCGCCGCCGGTCGTGCATGAGGCCATCGCGGCGGGCAATCGCATCGCCGGGCTCCCCTACCAGTACGGGGCGGGACACACCCGCGGCCTGTGTTCCGCCTATGATTGCTCCGGTGCCGCTTCGTATGTGCTGTGCGAGGCCGGCTTGCTCGATGAACCGACGACCTCGCGCGCCTTCCGGCGATATGGCTCCGGCGGGCCGGGAAGATGGATCAGCGTTTACGCGCGGAAAGGCCACGTGTTCCTCGTCGTGGCAGGCCTGCGGTTCGATACGGGCTACGGCTCCGGCGCCACTGGCCCGAGGTGGTCCACGAGGGGCCGCCCGGCAAAGGGCGCTGTGATTCGCCACCCGTCGGGGCTCTAGTCCGCAATTCGCGGCGCGGGGATTCCTGCACGTCCGATCGATCGTCCGCACATCATAACGCGGTGCCTTCCAGAAAGGGCCGGTTGTCCGCGAAGCGCACGACGTTCTCCGAGGTCACCCGTGCGATCTCCGTGAGTGCCTCGTGCGTCAGGAAGGCCTGGTGCGCCGTGATCAGCACGTTCGGAAAAATGAGCAGCCGCGAGAGTTCGTCGTCCTGCAACACCTGGCCGGACAGATCCTCGAAAAAGATTCCTTCCTCCTCCTCATACACATCCAGCCCCACTCCGCCGAGGTGGCCGGATTTGAGCGCATCGATCACCGCGGTGGTGTCGATGAGCTTTCCGCGGCTGGTGTTGATCAGGTGCGCGCCGGGTTTCATCCGGCCGATCGATTTTTCGTTGATCAGATAGTGGCTGTCCGGCGTGAGCGGGAGGTGCAGCGAGACCACGTCGCTGTGCTCGAGCAGATCGTGGAAATCCGTGTAGGTGACGCCGTGCTGCGCGGCCCAGTCCGTGGACGGAGTGCGGTCGAACGCCAGGATCTGCGTGCCGAATCCCCGGAAGATCTCCGCCGTGATCCGGCCGATGCGTCCCGTGCCGACGATGCCGACGGTCTTGCCATGGAGATCGAATCCGACCAGACCGCTCAGGGAAAAGTTCAGATCGCGCACGCGATTGTAGGCGCGGTGAATCTTCCGGTTCAGCGCGAGCAGCAGCGCGACGGTGTGCTCCGCGACCGCGTGCGGCGAATAGGCCGGCACCCGCACCACGGGGATGCCGCATTCCGTCGCAGCGGCGAGGTCCACGTTGTTGAATCCCGCGCAGCGGAGCGCGATCAGTTTCACCCCGGCCCCGGCCAGCGCCTCGATGCAGGGCCGGTCCACCTTGTCGTTCACAAAGATGCAGACCGCGGACGCACCGCGGGCCGTCGAGACTGTCTCGGTGCTCAGCCGGAAATCGTGAAACCGCCACAGCACGCGCGCGGCCTCCGCGCCGTCGCCGAAATATTTCCGGTCGTAGGTCCTCGTGTCGTAAAAGGCGGTGGTCAGCATGGGGCGCGTCGTAGGTGATTCCTCCGGGATCACAGGTTGAACGACTGGCCGATCGTCGGGAGATCGACGGGCAGCGAGAGCCGTTCCTGGATCAACTTTGCCAGCGGTTCGCGTCCGCGCGCCTCGCCGTGGGTGAGGAAGACGCGCGGACGGCTCTTTGCAGTCTGCGCGAGCCATTGCAGCAGTTCGGTCTGCCCCGCATGGGCGCTGAAGCCGCCGAGCGTGTGGATCGCGGCCCTCACCGGGATTCGCTCGCCGAACATGGTGACTTCCTTTGCGCCGTCCACGAGCAGGCGTCCGAGCGAGCCCTCGGTCTGGAAGCCGACGATGAGGATGCTGGTGTTTTCATTGGCGAGATTGTGGCGCAGATGATGGAGGATGCGGCCGCCGTTGCTCATGCCCGAGCCGGCCATGATGAGGCACGGGCCGGCCTGGTTGTTGAGCGCCTTCGAGTCCTCGGCCTTCGGCGTCGCCTTGAGCGTGTCGAGATCCTCCATGAGCGGGCGCTCGCGGCGCAGCGCGTGGAACTCGTCGTCGAACAGGTTCACATTGTCCCAGTAGATTTTCGTCGCCTCGATGGCCATCGGGCTGTCGAGGAAGACGGGGAATTTTGGAACGGTCTTGTTCCGGAACATGAGGGCGAGGAAGTAGAGCAGAAGCTGCGTGCGCCCGATGGCGAAGACGGGCACGAGCAGTTTTCCCCGGCGCTCGACGGTGGCCTTCACGATGGACTCGAACTCCTCGACCGTTTCCTTCAGCGGCTTGTGATCGCGGTCGCCGTAGGTGGATTCCATCACGACGACGTCGGCCTTTTGAAAACCGACCGCGTCCTTGAGGATGGGCGCGCCTTTTCCGCCGATGTCGCCCGAGAAGACGAGCGTCTTCGTCGCGCCGCCGTCGTCGATGCAGAGCTGGATGCTCGCGGAGCCGAGCATGTGGCCGGCCTCGACCCAGCGCGTGCGGATGCCGGGCGCGACTTCGACCGGTTTGTCGTACGGGACGGGCTTGAAAAGGCGCATCACCTGCTCGACGTCGTCCGCCGTGTAGAGTGCGCGCTGGCCGTTCGCGCCTTCGAGGCCGCGTTTGCGGTTCGACCTTTCGGCGTCGAGCTGTTGCAGATGCGCGGAGTCGCGCAGCACGAGCGCGGCGAGCGGGATGCTGGGCTCGGTGCAGAAAATCGGTCCGCGGTAGCCGCCCTTCGCGAGGAGCGGCGTCCGCCCGCAATGGTCGAGGTGCGCGTGCGTGAGCAGCACCGCGTCGAGCCGCGCGATCTCCAGCGAACGCGGCACGTGGTTCGACGCCGCCTTGTCGCTGAATCCTTGGAAGAGGCCGAAGTCGATGAGCACGCTGGCCCGGCTGGTTTGCAGGTGATACGCGGAGCCGGTGACGCAGCCGGCTGCTCCGTGGAAGGTGAGTTTGATGGACATGGCGATCAGGATTGCAAGCGGTGCGCCGATTCTGCCGGCGCCCCGCGGCGCTGGGAAGGGCGAATGCGGTTCAGCGGCTACGTCCGAGCAGGGCGAGGATTCCGCGGCACGGGATCGGGAGCCAGTCGGGGCGGTTGTTGGCCTCGTAGCCGATCTCGTACACGGCCTTGCGGAGCAGATGCGTATCGAGCAGCAGCGCGCGCTCGGCGGCGCTCGCAGGCAGGATATCGGAGGTTCCCATGTGAGACAGGTAGGACTCGAGGCAGGCGGCGCTGACCGCGCGGGTCCACCGCTCCGCCCACACGGCGAGCGCATCCTGGTCGCTCTCGCGCCGCAATGCCGCGTGCGCCGCGTAGTCGAATGAGCGCAGCAGCCCGGCGACGTCGGTAAATGGCGTGCGTTTCATCCGTCGCTCGCTCAACGGGACGGAGGGTTCGCCTTCGAAATCGACGATGAAGAAATCACCGCCCGTGCGAAGCGTCTGGCCGAGGTGATAGTCCCCGTGAATGCGGATGCGCAGGCCGGTGAGCGGTGTGTCGGCGAGGCGGTGGAAAAGCCCGATGATTTCTCCCTCCGACGCGATGACCGATGTGGCGAGATCCCGCGCCTCGCCGGTCAGTGTCGCCAGTTTTTGATTGAGGAGCCGGAGATTGTTGCGCGCCAGCCCGCGCATCGATTCACACAGCGCATCCTGCTCGCCGAGCGTGAATGGCTCCGGAGCGAAGCCGGGGTGCTCACGATCCGCGGCGAGCGCGAGATGCATCTCCGCAGTGCGCTGGCCGAGCAGCCGCGCTGAGTCGATATAGCTGCCGGTGAGCGATCCGATCTCGCCCGACGCGGGGAGTTCACCGAGCGGGCGCACACGGTTGTAGTATTGCCGGAGCGCTTCGAGTGTGAATTCCCACCCGTCCATCGCGCCGGCCACCAAGCCGTGGAGCACGGCGACCGCGCGCTGTTCGCCGTTGTTCGCGCGGTATTCGATGGTGCCGGCGAGCGGCGGGGCGTTCTTGAAGCGGCGGGCTGTCAATGCGCGTCCGAGTTCCACTTCGGGGTTGATGCCATCCTCCGGGCGGCGGAAGAGTTTCAGCATCAGGCGGTCGCCAAAACGGATCGAGCTGTTGCTCTGCTCCGCGCCCGAAAGTTTCGGCGTGAGCGATGTTTCGGCGCGAGTAATGAGATCCTCGAGCGCGGAGGTCGGGGAGCACTCGATGCGGGATTCGGCGCCGTGAAAAGTGCGGCGCCGGATGATCGTATCAAGCAGTGCCTCTGCGAAGCCGGCGCTCCCGGTGGCATCGTAAAGAATGCCGCGCGGCTCACCGGATCCGCCGTCGGTGTGCGCGATGATGAGGGTGGGCGATTCGGATTCGATGCGGGCAGCGTCGTCATGGGCGGCGAAGCCAACGGGCAGCGTGTATATCTCCGTCTCGGCGTCGAGGTAATCGACGCGGATGAGCATGAGCACGACGGTGCCGGAGTCGGTGGGAATCGGGATCGTGTCCGTGATGGTCGCCCCGCGCTGCGTGCGCGCCTTCCCGGCAAACCAGCGGCGTGTGCGGAGGTGGGCGGGCAGGAGCGCCTCCAGTTGCCGGGGCTGGTCGCCGTCGAAGAGCGATTCCCATGCGCCATTCCATCGCAACGTGGGGACGCTCACGGGGAACCTGGCGCAGGGCGCAGCATTGGGAACATGAGGCCACTACTTGGCGTGGACGTGGCAGCGGTGCAAGCGGCGAGCCCGCTGTAGCCGCGCTTGTGAAAGCGCGCGGCAATCTTCCAAACGCGGAGGGATCAGCCCGCACTTTCACGAGTTCGCAGCAGTTTCATCGAACGGGAAACGCACGGAGCGGCCTTGAATCATCCGCGCGCCGCGTCAGGCTTCGCGCTCTCGCATTTCCCGCCCATGAAAAATCTCGCCCTCATCCTCGCCCTCCTCGGAATCTCCACCACCGGTCTGCTCGCGAAAGATCCGAAGCGGCCGAACATCCTGTTCATCTACGCCGACGACCAGTCGCCCAAGACGCTGAGCTGCTACCCGGAGGCGTTCCCCGGCGTGAAGACGCCGAACATCGATGCGCTGGCGAAAGGCGGCGTCCGCTTTCACGCGGCGTATCTCGGCTCGTGGTGCATGCCTTCGCGCGCGACGATGCTCACGGGGCGGCAGCCGCACGGGATCGAATCCATGAGCATGGCGGGACCGTACCCTGGCAGCACCTATGACCCGAAGCAGACGCCATTCGTCCCGGCGCAGATGCGCGCGCAGGGCTACCAGACGGCGCAGATTGGGAAATGGCACACGGGCACCGATGCGGGGTGGGGGCGCGATTGGGATTACCAGATCGTGTGGAACCGCCCGAAGCATCCGGACAATGCGGGCGCGTATTACGAGCGGCAGATCCTCGCGTTCAATGGCGAGGAGCGCTGGCAGGACGGCTACCCCTGCGACAATTACACGCAGTGGGCGTGCGAGTACATCAAGGGCGCGAACCGCGACGCGGAGAAGCCGTGGTATCTCTGGCTCTGCTACGGGAACATCCACGGGCCGAACAAACCGGCGGATCGCCACGTGGGGAAATATGCGAAGCTCGATGTGCCGGTCCCGTCGGACATTTTCCCGCCGCGCCTTGGCAAGCCCGCGTATCTCGACAAGACACAGGCGTGGGTGCGCGGCGAGGATGGGCAGCCGTACGCGGGAAAAAATGGCGGGGAGCAGGTCGGCGACAGCGCGACAGCGCCGAAGGCCGGGAAGAAGCAGGGCGTGTCATTCCAGGAATGGGCGCGGCGCGTGAATGAATGCGTGCTCTCGCTGGACGAAGGAGTCGGCCGAGTCATGGAGGCGCTGAAGGAATCCGGACAGCTCGAAAACACGATCGTCGTGTACACTGCCGACCAGGGCTTCGCGATGGGTGAGCACGGCTTCCGCACGAAGCTCGCGCCGTACGATGCGAACTATCGCTCGCCGCTCATCGTCTCGATGCCCTCGCGTTTTCCGGGCGGCGCCGTGTGCAAGACGCCCGTCTCCGGCGCGGATCTCGTGGCAACTTTTCTCGCGGTCTCAGGCGTGAAGGTGCCGTGGACGATCCACGGGCGTGACATCACGCCGCTGCTGCAAAAGCCGGACGTGGGAGATGGACGGCCATGCTTCTACGAGCACATGGGCCAGCGCTATGGGAAGGACGTGAAGGGAATCCTCGACGGCGCGAGTGACCAGGGCGGCGACAAGAATTTCCCCGCCTACGTCGCGGTCGTGCAGGATGGGTTCAAATTCATCCGCTACCTGCAACGCGAGCACGGCGAGGAACTCTACGACCTCGGCGCCGATGCCGCGGAATTGAAGAATCTCATCGGCGATCCCGCGCAATCCGCGAGGATCGAAAAACTGCGCGCCACGCTCGTTGCCGAAATGAAGCGGACGGAGGCGCCGTTCGAGTTGCAGCCGTGAAGTAACGGATAACGGAAGCGGACACTTTCCCGCGAGCGCTGACGTCGCCTGCGCGCTATTTCTCCTTGGCGTTTTCCGGCAGGGACACGCGTTTCTTCTCCTCGACGATGGCAGCTTCGAGCGCCTTGTCCTTGCCTTTCACGGCCGCCTCCATTTTGGAAAGCCACTGGAGGTAACGCTCTCTAGTTTGGCGGCGGACCGTTTCGACGTCACCTTTCTGGCGGGCGATCTCGGTGAGGACTCGAGTCCTCGACATGGTCACCGACTGGGGTAGTCCTGCCGGCGCTTGGGCAGGTAGCGGGCCGGCTTTCAGCGATGCGATCTCAGCATCGATCGCCGTGACCTCCGCCTGCCGCTTGGTGGCCTCTGAATGTTTCCTCTCCATTTCCAGCGAACGCAGATACGCATCGCGATAGAGCTTCTCGTGAACCTCGACGCTCGTGTCATACGACTTCATGTCGGCATCGAATCGTTTCGAGGTCGGCGCGATGGGATCCGGTAACTCTGCACAGAGCAAAAGGGCGGATGCGAAGACGAACATGGCGACGAACAGCGATGTGGAGATAAGGGGCGTTCTCATGTGCAGACGTTGCATGGCTCCGCCACGGTGGGCAATCACGCTTCGCCGGCGCTGGAGGCGGATGGGATTCT
>JBEBGK010001060.1:0-1770 GCA_040081515.1 Chthoniobacteraceae bacterium | reverse complement strand
CGCGTCCCGATCGAGGGTCAACGCCGACGGCGCCGCGTCCGGCCGGGGGATCCCGCCGAACCGCCCGACCCGGCTCCCGTGGGCGTCGATCTCGACCAGCTCGCCGTGGGTGCTGTCCGCCACCACCCAGGTCCCTCGGTCGGTCGGGACCACCGCGTCGACCCACCCGTCGTCCTGGAGCGTGCGGCCGTTCGGGTAGGCGAGCGCCACCGCGGGGTCGTAGTACAGGATGTCCGGCAGCAGCGCCGCCACGAGCGCCGCGGCATTCGCGCCGTTGCCGTACTTCGTCGTGATCGTCGCCGTCGCGTCCGCGCCGAAGTTCGCGATGTCGTCCTTGGGCTGGCCCGCGTTGAACGCGTCCTTCTTCGGGCCGGGGATGAGCGCCGTGGCGATCGCAGGCTTGCCTTCGCGATCGACCTGCTTGCGGCCCTTGAGGGTCACGCCCCACACGCCGAACTTCGTGTAGGCCGGGAACGAGGAGACGGGAAGCTCCATCGCGATCGTGAGCGTGTTCCAGCCGAAGAAGAAGTTCGCGCCGGGGTTCGTGAACGCGAGGTTGCTCTTGAACGCGGGGGCGTCGAAGAAGAACGGGTCGTCGAAGATCCCCGCGGTGCACTTGCCGCCGTCCGGCAGGTCGAAGGCCGTGCCTGTCGAGCCCTTCACGCGGTACTTCGTGGCCGAGCTCTTGAAGTTCATCGTGATCGGCTGGACGCCGAGCGCGTCGGGCTTGCCGAACGTGAAGAGGGCCTCGGAGTCCTTCACCGCATCGCCGTTCGTGTCGAAGCGGAGCAGATACGAGTAGCCCTTCGCGGCGAAGCGGGCGGGCGTGATCTGGCCGCAGAGCGGGCCGGTCGTCAGGATGAGGACGAGCTTCGTCGCGTCGCCCGGCTTCGGGAACAGGTACACGTCGTTCACATCGAGCTGCGGGTTGTCGCGGACGCCCGGCGCATCGCCGTGGTCCGCCGCCGTCGCATCGCCCGCCGGGCGGATCGCCGCCGCGAGCGCCGCTCCGACCGCGCCCGCGACGGCTATCACCATGCCGAGAACCGCGCGCCCGCTCTTCTTGCCAACCATCCGTCACCGTCCTTGCTGCGCGCACGGCCGGCTGCTGCAAAAGCCCGCGTGCGCCTGTTCCTGCCGCAGCGGGACATACCCGCGCGGCAGCCCAGCCATAGGCTGAGCGTGGGGCCCACGGTAGCCACGGACTCGGCGGGAACCTACGGGGCTTCATGCGCCGGTGATATTCGTCACACCCGGGCTCGCTCGCGCGCTCGCGTCCGGCCGCCGCGAATCCCGATGCAGCCTCTGTGATCTTCGCGCGTGAAGGCGCAGTTTGCGATGGGAGCCGCTTGGCGATCGGCTCCCTTGCGATCGGAGCCGCTTGGCGATCGGCACAGTTTGCGTTCGGAGCCGCTTGGCGATCGGCTCCGTTTGCGCGCATCCCGAAGCGCCGCGCGTTTGTTTCCAGCAGATGGCCGTGACGAGATGACCCTCCGGACAAAAATCCTCCTGATCACAGCGCTCACGCTCGCTGCGCTGTTCACGGTCGTCGCGTGGATCGGGCGGGCCGCCTGGTACACGAGCTTCGACGCGCTCGAGGCCGAACGCGTCGAAGTGGACGTGGAGCGCGTGGCCGCGGCGCTCGCAGAGGAGATCGACAAGCTCCACTCGACGGCCCGCGACTGGGCCGAATGGGACGAGTCCTACGCGTTCGTCGAGGACGGCAACGAGGCGTACGCGAAGTCGAACCTCACAGACGACACGTTCGAG
>JBEBGK010001059.1:0-1775 GCA_040081515.1 Chthoniobacteraceae bacterium | reverse complement strand
GTGTGGGGCGGACAATTTGAGCAGCTCCAGAGCGCCACCGCCCGGCTCCAGATCGTCGTGCCCGTCGCCCTGCTGCTCATCTTCATCCTGCTCTTCATGGCCTTCGGCAGCGTGAAGGATTCGCTGCTCATCTTCAGCGGCGTCCCGCTCGCGCTCACCGGCGGCATCGTGGCGCTCTGGGTGCGCGACATCTCGCTCTCGATCAGCGCTGGCGTCGGCTTCATCGCGCTCAGCGGCGTCGCCGTGCTGAACGGCGTCGTCATGGTCAGCTTCATCAACCAGCTCCGCAAAGCCGGCAAACCACTCGACGACGCCGTGCGCGAAGGCGCGATGACCCGGCTGCGCCCCGTGCTCATGACCGCGCTTGTCGCCGCGCTCGGCTTCGTGCCGATGGCCCTCGCGCACGGCCGCGGTGCGGAAGTGCAGAAGCCGCTCGCGACCGTCGTCATCGGCGGAATCATCAGCTCCACGTTGCTCACCCTTCTCGTCCTGCCCGCGCTCTACCGGATGTTCCACCGCCACAGCGACCTCAAGCCCGAGGACTTCCACGAAGACTACGACGACGCACCCGCCGCACCGTCCAATGAACCCAAACCCGCACACTAACCCCGTGAAAACACCCTTGAATTTGATTGCCATATTGTTCGCCGTACTGGCGAGCTTCGTCACTCCCGCCATCGCCAGATCGCCCCAAGGCCGGCACATCACCGGCACCATCAGGAAGGTGGATGCAACGGCCAAGGAAGTGGAAATGCTCCGGGAGGACAAAGGCACAGTCATCAAGTTCGTCTGGAACAAGCAGACGGATTTCATCGTCGCCGGGCAATTCGCCGACGCGGCGATCCTCACGAAGGGAGCGCGCGTTGAAGTCATCCACCACGAGCCTTTTTTCGGCAGCCCCTTTGTCAGGAAAGTGACGCTTCTCTCAACCAGCAACCAAATCAAAAAAATCAAGTAGCCACATGAAAACAACCCGCATCCTCATCACCGCCATCGTCACCGCGCTCGCAATCCCGGCCTTCGGCGCCGACAAGCCCAAGGCTGGCGAAAAAGAGAAAGACCATCCCAAGGTTGAAGTGAAGATCCCCGACACCGCCGAGGCGCTGTGGATGGAGATTGATGCCAAATACAAAGCCCTCACGGAACTCGTGGCCGCGAAAAAAGGCGACGCCATCCATGTCGCCGCGGAAACCGTGGAGGCGCTCGTCTCCGCCATCCCCGGCAAGCACGCCGACCTTGCCGCCGACAAGAAGAAGCGCGTCGAAGGCATGGTGAAAAACGTCGCCCGAGTCCTCGACCAAATCCACGACGAAGCCGAGGAGGGCCATTGGGATGACGCCACAAAGAAGCTCGGACAGGTGGACGGCGCGCTGAAGCTCATCCGCGCGCAAGTGGGCAAGTGACCGGGTCGTGAATCCCCACAGCGCTCATGAGTCACGAAGACAAATCTCCTCACGCGGACGATGACCGCGGGTGCTGCGGGGGCAACGACCACGACCAACCCGCGAAGGATCGCGCCGTCCTGAACGAGGATTCCGCCGGGAACATCCAGACAAACCTGCGCGTTGCCGGGATGGACTGCGCGGATGAAGTCGAGGCGCTGGAGCAGGTCTTCCGTCCCATCAAAGGCGTGCGCGAAGTGCGCGTGAATCTCATGGGCGGAAAGGTCACGCTCTGCCACGACGGGAGCGTGACGCCGGAGCAGCTCATCGGCGCGGTCGCGACTACCGGGATGAAAGCCGCGCGCGATGGCGGCGATGCGGGCGACATCGAAG
>JBEBGK010000160.1:0-7122 GCA_040081515.1 Chthoniobacteraceae bacterium | reverse complement strand
CCCCGCCGGCATCTTCACGGCTCGGATGCCAAATCATCGCCCGCCCCCGCGCCAGGGCCGTAGTCCGGCGCCGTGTAAAACGGCCGCGTCTCGCAGAACAAGTTCTCAATCGCCGCCTCGTCATTCTCGTCCAGCATGCCCATCCCCACATCGTCCTCAGGCGAGCGGGCGGACTGTATGATGAGATTCAGGTCGTGGGAGAGCACCTTGTCCCTCGGCAACATCACGAAGATCAAATGCCAGCAGCGCCCCTTCACCGGCTTCTCCACCACCAGCGACGAATCGAACACCCACGCCGCGCGGAAATTCGGATGGCGGCGGATGAACTCGAACACCGCCTGCAGCAGGTTCGTCGGGTAATCGACCGGATCGACATGCTTGAGCCGGCCCTCCTTGGTTCCCAGCCCCGGGCGCGGCCGCAGCGCGCTCCCATCCGCCAGGCCGCACATCAGATTCGCCGGAATCGTCACCTGCCCCGTCACGCAGCCCTTGTTCACCACCGCGCGCAAGTTCCCTTTGCCGAGCAGCTCCAGCAGCAGCACCGCCGGCATCGCCGCCGCCATGTAGGTATGCTCCGGCACATCGTGTTTTTTCAGCCCCTCCTCCACCCGCTCCTCGGATGAAAACAGCGGCACGACCTCGCCGCCCTCCTCATCCGCGATCATGCAGAACGGCGGCGCCTCGCCCTCCTTCACCGCCATCCATTCCCCCGCAATCTCGGGGTGATAAGGAATCAGAAACCACAGCTCCCCCTCGGTCAGTTGACGGAATAGCTCCGGCGTGTGGGACCGGCTGCGGTTCACGGCGACGATTGCTTGATCCAGTTTATTCATCGGAAAGCCACCGTCCCTACCCCATTCCCGGCCCGATTGCCAGCAGGCACGCACTTCCGATCCCGGAGCGATTTCAGTTCCTCCGCAGCCGAGCGCGGGCAGTTCCAGCGCCGCATTCGCAGCAGGATGGAGACGAGGCCATTGCGCCACGTCGCGCGTTCACCTTTCCAGTTCTCAACGGCAAGGCGCCTGCTACCTTCCGCGGCCCACACCGGCTGCGCCCAATGCCATCATCCATCACCCGTTGCAAACACTGCCATCGCGTCTTCGCATCGGACTGGCACCGCTGCCCGGACTGCAAACGGCTCAGCACCGTGGGCTGGCGGCTCCTCGGACTCAAGCTCATCGCCATCCTGCTCTCCGCGCTCGCGCTCGGCTTCACCGTTTACATCCTCCTCCAGCCGCGACCCGGCCGCTGAGGAGTCCCGTCATTCATCGGGCAACAAAACGGATGGCACCCCCTTCTTTTTCGTAATCTTCATCTGATTCTTAATCCTACCCCGAGCCGGCCAGGGATTATGAGTAAGATTACGAGGAAGAATAAGAGGGAACTGCCTTCCGTTTGATCGTCGGAGTAATAGCCACCGCACTCCGTCGCCGCCTTTCTGGCTGCCTGGGGCGGTCGGTGGAGCGGGGCATCGCCGGCGGGGTCCGGCTCATGGCACACCACGAAACGCGCGCGGAGCGACGCGTTCCACCTACTTGCTCGCCAGCACCCAGAGCAGGAGTCCGCCAATCGCGACGAGCACCGCGAACACTCCCGCGGAGACCGAGCATCCCTTGCCGGCCGGCGCGGTGAATCGCCCCGGCAAACTCGCCCGCAGCTCGCGCTCCACCTGCTCGACCGCCTGCTTTGCCTCCGCCAGTCCCACCCCGGTCTGCTCCCGGTAGAGCTTGATGGCCTCGATTTTTTCGCCGCGAAAAAGGGCGTCGTGGATGCGGCCGGCCTGGTTCTCGGGGTTCATCGGGTTCACTGCGCGTTCTGCCCCGCGGGATGCAGGAGCGCAAGCGGTGTTTCCCGCGCGCGATGACTGTTTGCCGATCGCGCGCAGCGGCGATATACCGGCGTCACTCTGCCACGCCCGATGAAAACGCTCCGTATCCTCCTGCTCTCCCTCACCCTGGCTCTCACGCACGGCGCCCGAGCCGCCGACGCTCCCGCGCGACGCGAATGGACGGTGGATGGCGTCTCGCGCGAGGCGCTGGTGTACGCGCCGCCGAAGGCGAAGACGGAGGCGGTGCCGGTGGTCTTTGCGTTTCACGGGCATGGCGGCACGATGCAAAATGCCGCGCGCTCCTTTGCCTATCACACCCAATGGCCGGAGGCGCTCGTCGTTTACATGCAGGGGCTGAACACTCCGGGCCGGCTCACCGATCCCGAGGGGAAGAAGCCCGGCTGGCAGCACGGCGCGGGCGACCAGGGCGATCGCGACCTGAAGTTCTTTGATGCGGTGCTCGCGTCGCTGAAGAAGGACTACCGCGTGGATGAAAAGCGCATCTACTCCACCGGCCACTCGAATGGTGGGGGCTTCACGTATCTGCTGTGGGCGATGCGCGGGGAGCGGTTCGCGGCGATGGCGCCATCCGCCGCGGCGGCGGCGCAGACGCTCCGTCTGCTGAAGCCAAAGCCGGTGCTGCATGTGGCGGGCGAGAAGGACACGCTCGTGAAATTCGCGTGGCAGCAGCAGACGATGGATGCGCTGCGAAAGCTCAACGAATGCGGGGAGGGCAAGCCGTGGGAGAAGGGATGCACGGTTTATGAATCGAAGATCGGTGCGCCGGTGGTGACGTTCATCCATCCCGGCGCGCACGGATTTCCCCGCGAGGCGCCGGGCATCATCGTGAAGTTTTTCCAGCAGCACGCACGACCATGATGACCGCCGTGACGGAAAACATCCGGGTCTTGCGATTCCGGAACTCGCTGCTCGGGACGCAACTGGGCCGGACGGTCACCGTCATCACGCTGCAATCGGGCGCGATCGTCGTGCATTCCACCGCGCCGTTCTCACCGGCGGACGTGCGGGAGATCTCCGCGCACGGACAGCCTGTGACGCTGCTCGAGGCCACGCTCTTTCACGATACGTTCGCCCGGGCCGGGCGCGCGGCCTTCCCTCAGGCGCGCTATCTCGTGCCGGAGGGATTTCCGAAACTCCCGGGCAGGGAGACCGAGACGCTGCCGCCGATCTTCGCGGAATGGCAGGGCGAACTGGAGGTGATGCGGCTCGAGGGAATGCCGAAGGTGCGCGAGCACGTCTGCCTCCACGTGCCGACCCGCACGCTGGTGGTGGCCGATCTGGTCTTCAATTTCGGTCCGTCCTCCACACGGTGGACGCGCTTCTTCTTCCGCCATGTCTCGGGAATCCGGAGCTATCCCGGCGTGAGCCGCATCTTTCGCGCGATGATCCGGGACCGCGCGGCCTTCGCGCAATCCGTCCGGCGGATGCTGGCGTGGGATTTCGACCGGGTGATCGTGGGCCACGGGGAGATCATTGAGACCGGCGGAAAGGATCGCCTCGCGGCGGCGCTCGCCCCTGTGATCAGCGGCTGACGAGCCGCGCGAAGGCCTTGCGTTCGCTCCACAGGAGGAAGAGCGCGAGCGCGGCGATGCCGATGTTGACGGGGTCCACCAGGGTCGCGCCTTTCGTGAGAAAGATGTGGAAGCACAGGATGTTCACGATGATCGGGCCGAGGATGAGCAGGCCGATGTTGCGCGTCTTTGGAATCGCGACGAGCACGCCGCCGGTGATCTCCAGCACCTTCACGAACGCGAGATAGCCCGTGGGGAAAAGCGCCGCCATGAACAGCGCGGGCGGCGATCCCTCCGGCGGGCCGGGAGGCATGGGGATGAAGTTCAGGAAGAAGTTCGATCCGAAGACGACGAAGAGGAGCCCGAGCAGGGCACCGGCGATGGTGGGAGCATGTTTCATGATGGGATGGGTGGGTGACTGCTTCCGCGGGATCACGCGAGATCAAACAGCAGCGCCTCGGTCTGCGCCGTCGCGGTGAATTCCAAGGTGCCGGCGCTTTCCGTGCTGGCGCCGTCGCCACCGGCGAGTTCCGCGCCGTCCCACCGCAGGCTGCCCTCCGCGATCTGGAGCCACGCGCCGCGCCCTTCGCGCAGCACATGCGCCACGGTCTGCCCGGGCCTGAGCCGGATGCGAAAGATGTCCACATCCTGGTGGATCACCGCCGATCCCTCGCGGCCATCCGGGGAAATGACGAGCACCTTCGGCACCTCCGCGTGCCCGGGCGCCGGATGCCACTCGGTGTAGCCCGGCTCGAGTCCGCGTTGCAGGGGCAGGATCCAGATTTGCAGGAGGCGCACGGGCTCGGTCTCCGACGGATTGAACTCGCTGTGCGTGACGCCGCGGCCCGCGCTCATGAGCTGGATCTCGCCCGGCTTGAGGATGCTCCCGTTTCCCATGCTGTCCCGGTGCTGGAGCGCGCCCTCGAGAACGTAGCTGAAGATCTCCATGTCGCGGTGCGGATGCGTTCCGAATCCCCGGCCGGGCGCGACGCGGTCGTCATTGATGACGCGCAACGTGCGGAATCCCATATGGGCCGGGTCATGGTAGTCGGCAAAGGAGAACGTGTGGCGCGAGTCCAGCCAGCCGTGGTCGGCATGGCCGCGATCACTGGCGCGGCGGATGGTGGGTCTGTTGCCCGTCGTTTTCACGAGCCCATCGTGTGTGATGCGAAGCGCCGCGGCGACTCCGAAATTCAATCGCGTCTGCCGGTGGAAGACGGGCTGGCTTGTCGCTGAATCTTGCACCATGAGTCGCACGCTGTGATTGCGATTCTCCATCAACGCGGGCTGCATCTGCCGGGGCATGACCTCTGGCTCGACCCGCATCGCGCCCAGGCGCTCGCATTCGTCTCGCATGCGCACAGCGACCACATCGCGCGGCATCGCGAGGTGGTGCTTTCACCGGCCACGGCGCGACTGATGAATGCGCGCCTTTCCGGCAAGCGCATCGAGCACCGGCTCGCATTCGGGCAGACGCAGGACTTCGCCGGCGGGCGCGTGACGCTGCTCCCGGCGGGGCACATCCTCGGCTCGGCGCAGTTCCATTTCGAGACGGATGCGGGCTCGCTGCTCTACACGGGCGATTTCAAACTCACACACGGCCTCACCGCCGAGCCATGCGAGTGGCGTCGCGCGGATACGCTGATCATGGAGACGACCTTCGGCCTGCCGCGCTACCGCATGCCGCCGCGCGCGGAGGTCGCCGCGCAGGTCGTCGCATTTTGCACGGCGACGCTCGACGCGGGCGAAACGCCGGTGCTGCTCGGATACTCGCTCGGCAAGGCGCAGGAGATCATCCACATCCTGCTCACTGCCGGGCTCGCGCCGATGCTGCACGAGAGCGTGTGGAAAATGACGGCACTCCATCGCGAACTCGACCCTTCCTTTCCCAAAGGCGGAGTGCGCTTCAAGGCGTCGGAGTCGAAGGGTCGCGTGATCGTGTGTCCCCCGAGCGCGGCCCGCGATGGCGCTCTGGAAAAGGTCGGCCCGCGACGCACCGCGGTGCTCACGGGATGGGCGATCGATCCGGGCGCAAAATACCGCTACGGGTGCGATGCCGCATTTCCGCTCAGCGACCATGCCGACTACGACGAATTGCTCCGCTACGTGGAACTGGTCCAACCGAAGCGCGTGCTGACCGTGCATGGGTTCGCCGCGGAGTTTGCCACCGACCTGCGCAGGCGCGGCGTCGAGGCGTGGGCGCTCGCCGGGGAGAACCAGCTCGAACTGATGCTGGGTTGATCGTGGAAGTTTCAGAACGTCCCGCTTTGGAATTGAGGCGTCTGGCTCGCCGCAGGCGGGGTCACGCTCACCCGACGTCCGACCCGGCGGACCTGTTTTCAATCATGCCGGAGGTGCGAATATCGGACTCGCTCTGCGGCGCCACCCACGCTAACGATGAGTCCTCTCCCACTCGGACTGACCAAATCACTCGCATCCGCATCGTTCACCAAGAACTCGGCGTCCGTCACTTCCTCCCATGCCCGCAGTCGAACTCGCAAACGTCACGAAAACTTTCGGCGAACAGACGGCGGTCGATGACCTGAGCCTCGCCGTTCCGGAAGGCTCCGTTTACGGGTTCATCGGTCCGAACGGATCGGGCAAGACCACCACGCTGCGCATGATCATGCGGATCATCATACCCGATCGCGGCACGATCCGCGTGCTGGATGAAGGCTCTCACGGGCCGGCCAATGATCGCGTGGGCTACCTGCCGGAAGAACGCGGGCTGTACAAACAGATGAAAGTGAAAGAGGTCCTGCGCTTCTACGCCGAACTGAAGGGGCACCGGACCACGCCGGCTGAGATCAATGGCTGGTTGGATCGCATGGAATTGCCAGGCGTGGCTGACAAGAAAGTCGAGCAGCTCTCCAAGGGCATGAGCCAGAAAGTGCAGTTCATCGCGACGCTGATCGCTCACCCGAAACTGGTGATCCTCGACGAGCCATTCAGCGGGCTCGATCCCGTGAATGCCGTGCTCCTCCGCGAGCGGGTCCTCGATCTGAAGCGGCAAGGCACCACCATCATCTTCTCGACTCACGACATGGCGGTCGCGGAGAAGCTCTGCGATTTCGTTTTCATGATCTACAAAGGCCGCAAGGTGCTCGACGGCACCCTCGAAGCGATCCAGCAAAACTACGGCAACGACGTGGTGCGCGTGCGCCTCGAAGGCCGGACGAGCGACGCGCTCGAAGGCTTGCCCGGCGTGGCGAAGGTGAGCGACTTCGGAAACTTCCAGGAGTTGCGCACTCTGCCGGGCTGCGACCGACAGGCGCTGCTCGCCGCGCTGCAACTTCGCGGACAGGTGAACCACTTCGAAATCGCCCGCCCGAGCTTGCAGGATATTTTCGTCCGCATTGCATCACCGGATCACTTGAAAGGGGGGAACGTACTTGCGTAAGACATTCGTCATCGCCGCGCGCGAATATCTGGCTGCCGTGAATACGAAGGCATTCATCATCAGCCTCGTGCTGCTCCCCTTGCTCATGGGCGGCGGATTTTTTGCCGAGAAGATTTCGCAGAAGATCGGCGACCAGACGACCAAGCAGGTGGCTGTGCTCGATCGTACGCCGAACGCGGAGCTGTTTCCGGCGCTCGAACGCGCCTCTGAAGCGCGCAACGCCAGCGACATCCTCGACAAGAAAACCGGCAAGCAGATGCACGCCAAGTTTGCCTTCGAACGCGTGGACCGCGAGGTATTGCTCAAGCGGAACGAGCAGCAGCGTTCGCGCCTCGACCTGCGTAGAACGCTCGCCGATCTGG
>JBEBGK010000159.1:0-7131 GCA_040081515.1 Chthoniobacteraceae bacterium | reverse complement strand
AAGCTGGTTTGTTGGTTCATGCTCCTCTTGGACGCTCCAACACTGCCTCTGGTTTCATCATTCCGCGCGTCGCGCGATTAAATCAGCGTTTCCCTAGCCTCGCCTTCAGTCGCGAGGAATCCATCGGAGCGAGGATACTGGCCGGTGTAGCAAAAGCCCTCGTTCACGGCCAAGGGAACAGCGCCGCTAACGTCGGTCTGATCTGAAAGCGCGGAATTGATCTGACCGACATCGTGGAAGCTCAGCTCGTATTCCTTCGCAGCCTTCTTGCCCTCAGTGCGCCAACGCTTCTTTGTCACGGCGGAAGGTTCGACCTTGATCCACAACCGCCGCGTCTTCGGCAGCAGCGCGGCGTCCTGCGTCTTCACCCAGTTGGCGATGGAGACGTGGACATTCGCCTCGCCGCTCCACGGCTGGTTGTCCACGGCTTCGAGGATGGTGCCGTCCTTCACGACGTGGTCGAGGCCGCCGATGCGCGAGGCGTTGTTGCGGATATTCTGCGTGCCGACGAGTCCCGCGCGCCCGGCCACGGGATCGGCGGCGGTGCAGGGCGCGAGGTGGTCGTGCGCGCGGCGGATCCAATAGACGCAAAAGTCCGCCATGCCGGGCACCTCGGGGTAGAGCTTGCGCAGGCGGTTCACGGCGTCGGGGCCGAGCTGGGGCTTGAGCAGCTTAGCGCCGATGAAGGGCGGATTGCCGATGATGACATCGGCCTGCGGCCACGGGGTACGGACGGTCGCGTCGTCGGAGCTGCTGGTGCAGAGCGCGTCGGTGGCGGTGAAGTTGGCGTCGAGATTATCCAGCGGCAGCGCCTGCTCGGCGATGTGCAACTCATCAATGGCGAGCTTGCGCGCGATCATCATCGTAACCTTCGCGATTTCGACGGCGAAGGGATTGATGTCCATGCCGTAGAAGTTTTGCGCGGTGAGGAAGGAGAGGCGCATCTGACCCTCGCCCTCGCTGGCGTGCTTCGGGAACTCGGTGTCGATGCGCTCGTAGATGCGGGCCTCCAGCCGTTTCATCTCGCGGTAGGCGATGTAGAGGAAGTTGCCCGAGCCGCAGGCGGGATCGAGCACGCGGAATTCCTGCATCCGGTCGCGGAGTTCGCGCAGGCGCTTGAACGTCTTCGCACTTTCAATCTGCTCACGCCACGGCTGGACGATGGTGGGGCCGACGATCTTCATGATGTCGGCGGGATGGGTGAAGTGTGCGCCCGTGGCGCGGCGTTCGTCGCGCGTGCCTTCCACGGTGCCGTCATCGAGCGAGTGCTCGAAGAGCGTGCCGAAGATTTCCGGCTGCACCTTTTTCCAGTCGAAGGTGGCGGCCTTGCGCAGGGCGACGAGTTCGAGGTCGTGCAGCTCCAGCCGCGCGGGCTCGGCGAAGAGGCCGCCATTGAAGTAGGCTACTCCCTTGAACCGCCCGCCGGTGGGTGAGGGCTTGGTGTTCATCGCCTCGAACAGGCCGCCGAGCAGATCGTAGCTGTCGGCGGGCGAGGAGATGTCGTCGAGGATCTGGGTGACGAAGTATTTCGGGAGCAGGTCGATGTCCTCGGCGAAGAGGGAGACGAGCATTTGCAGGATGAAGCGCTGCGCGGTGGGTTGGTCCACGCCGCGCTTGCGGAATTTCTTGAAGCAATCAGCCAGGCAGTCGGCGGCCTCGCGGGTGACGGCGACGCGGTCGTTGTCGAAGACGGGCTTCGGCTGGCCGGGGAAGAGGAAGTTCAGCGGGCCGTAGTGCCCGGCGAGGCTGTCGAGCTTCGCGATGCCGACGGGCGAATCCATCTGCGTCTCGAAGTCATAGACGTGGAATTCGTCGAAGTTGCAGAGCACGACGTAGCGCGGGCGGCCGGGGACGAGGCGCGTCCAGTAGTCGAAGGCCTGGCGGTAGTGCTTCGAGAGCGCCGCGCCGCGCTTTTTCATTTCGATGAGGACGACGGGCTTCCAGACGTAGTCGGCGAAGCTGGTGCCGCCACCGTCCTCGGTGGCCTTGCGCACGCGGAACTCGGGCTCGCCGCCGACATCGAGCGCGCCGGCGTGGCCGAAGGCGATGAAGAGCCGGTCGAGGAAGATCTGCGCCTGGCCTTTCTCGTCACCGGTGATGTGGGCCTTTGCCCATGCCGTGAAGGCGGCGAGTTTTTCCGTGGGGCTGCTCATGGTTCCTATGGCGCGGGGCTCTAGCAACGCGGCGACGGATTGGCGAGCCCAGTGTCATCCCATTTTCCAAAAAACAGATTGGGCGTGCCGGCCACAGCGTATCAAGTTGACGCGCAGCCGCGGGGAGTTGTGTGGCTGTCCGAGCTTCCCTGCGAAATCACGCATGCTTCCACCCACGCCCCCACCCCTTCTCCATGGGCGTGGCAGGCTCGCAGTCACTGGAGCGGCCGCCGGCGCGAGGCGGAACGGCACCGTGACGACAAACACCCGCAGGCAGGCGACAGTCACCGCGCCCGCGGCGCGCTTGCATTCAATCCCGGACGGAGAATGATTCGCAGATGCGTTTCCGCCGAGCCCGAGCGCTTGCTTCCGCCGTCCTGATCCTTCTCTCGCTGGCGGGTGATGCGCCGGGGGATGCGGTCATCCCCGGCAACATCCTCGACCCGAAGACGGCGGCGGAAGCGTGGAACGTCATCCGCCTCGCAACCGGGAACATCGAGCGTCTCATCGAGGAAGACCGCCTCGCCGAGATCCCCGTGCAGGCATCCTACTGCAGCCCGTCGCTGAGGACTCTGGCACGGCTCGTCACGACCGAGGATGCGATCGCGAGGGTCGAACCGATGACGGCGCGCGCCATCTCCTGGCTGGGGGCCATTGCGAGGACCGCGCAGCAGGATAATCCCGCGGGGACCAGGGAGGCTTTCACGACCGTCAGGACGCTGCTCGCGGAGTTGCAGAAGGATTTCGACCCGAAGGCGGTTGCGTCCGAGATTTACTACTGCCCGGTGCATCCGGACTTTCTTTCCGAGAGCCCGAAGACGCCCTGCGCCAAGTGCGGCACGCGCCTGCTCATCCGCCGGATTCCCTACAGTTTCATCTACATGAAGCCGGGGCCGCCGACCATCCGCATGACGGCGACGGCCAGCGCACCAGTCGTGGCGGGCAGGCAGATCGAGGTGAAGCTCCGCCTGGAAAAAGCCGACCAGTCGCCCGTGACCTACGACGACCTGATGCTCACGCACGCCGAGCCGATTCACCTACTGATCGAGGATCCCAGCCTCGGGGACTACCATCATGAGCGTCCCAAACGGACGGAGACCCCCGGCGAGTATGCGTTCTCATTCATCCCCGCGAAAACCGGCTCCTATCGCATTTGGGCGGATCTGTTGCCCGCGGCCACCGGCGTCCCAGAGCTGCCCTTCGTGGATCTGCCATCCGAGGGCACCGGCGGCCGCATTTCCGACACGGGGACCCGTTACACTTCCTCAGCCGGAGGGTATCAGTTCACGCTCACCATGGCGCAGGGCAATCACATCCCTGTGCAATCCCGGCGGGCCCGCGGAATGACCATCTCGGTCGCCGACGCCGAAGGCAGGCCCGTCACCCAGCTCGAGCCGGTGATGACTGCGTTCGCCCATCTCGTCGGCTTCCACGGCGACTACCAGACGGTCGTCCACCTGCATCCCACCGGCGGCGAAGTGCTGGATGAGAAGGCGCGGGGCGGCCCGACGCTGGGCTTCGTCCTCTTCCCTCCGAAGCCCGGCTTCATCCGCCTCTACTGCCAGGTGCGCGTCGGGGGAAAGACGCTCTTCGCCCAGTTCAATGTGAACGTCGAGCCGTGATCAGCGGCCGATCACGTCGTCCTCTGTCCACATCTTCCGGTCAGGCCCCGCGGAACGGATTTCCATGTCGGACTTCGACATCTGGTGGAAAAAATAGGGCGTTCCCCAGCGATCCACGAGTTCGCCCTCGGCATTGAGCGTCTGGCCCTCGGGCGGACCCAGCCGGGCCTGCTTGGGGTTCCCGCCCATCACGGCCTTCATGATCTCCGCGTTGGTGCCGAAGGGATTCTCGCCCATGCGCGACCGGTAATCGCGGAACATCAGGCCCACCTTGTCCAGGTCGATCGCGACTTTCGCAACCACCTCGGGATCCGCAGGGGGAGGAGGCGTGCCCTCTGTCGGCGTTCCAGCCGGCGGTGCGGCGGGCATCGGCCGGGGCGCGGTGGCTGGACGGGAACCGGGAATGGGCATGGGGACCGGCGGGAGAGTGCCCCCAGGACGATTCACCGGAGCCACGGGGCGGGGCACGCTCGGTGGAACTGCCGTCGAATCCGGGCGGGGGAGCGGGATCGGGTCAGCAGAGCTTGCGGGAGTGCCATCGTTCGATGGTGCCTGCGAGGACCGTTCCGCCGCGGACGGCTGGGCGACAGACCCCGCGTTATCACGCCCGACCCACAGCCATGCGCCAATGGAAACCGCCAGCACCAAGGCCGCAAATCCCACTGCGATCCGGGGTTTCATCGAATTTGCGATCCGACCCCCCTACGGCTGAGCCATGAAACCGAGGTAACCTTGGGAGTACGACCCCGCGAATCGCGACAGGTTCGGAAACACGGTGGCAATATTGCTCTGGCCCACACCCAGCCACTTGGCCAGGGTCGCTGAGTACTGGTCCACCGACGTGGTCGGAATCCATCGGCCCGTGCTCGTGTCATCCGGTCCGCCCACCGTCAGCGTCGGGAAGGTCCCGTACGTCCGCTGGCCGGTGACGGCGCCGCCGACGACGATCTGATGGGTGCCCCAGCCGTGGTCGCTGCCGAGGCCGTTGCAAGGTAAGGTCCGGCCAAAGTCGCTTGCGGTGAAGGTAGTGACGCGGTTGATGAAATTCGCATCATTGTACCTCACACCGATCTCCCTCATCGCCTTCTGGAATGCCCAGATGCACTGGCTGACTTCCGCGAGCAGGTTCGCGTGCGAGCCCAGATAAACGGGGCCGGGAGTCGAGTTGGTGACGGCAGTCTGGCCGGTGTGCAAGTCGTAACCACCCACCTGGACAAAGAAGATCTGCCGCTTCATTCCCAACCCGGGACGCAGGGTTGCGCCGTCGAGATGAGTCGGGCTGCGGTAGCCGGCCTCGATGATCTGCGCCACCATCTTGAACTGCTGCATGAGGCCCGAGGTGAAGGTGGATCCCCCGTTGGGCGTCACTACCTGATGGGCGGTCCCGGTCTTGCTCCAATTGCCCACGGTGCTCCAGTAGTTCGTCCCTTGGGCCAGCACGGAATTGGTGGTGGACATTGCCGAACTCAAGCCGGCACCGGTCGCGATCGTGTTGTCCAGCGCCTTCGCATAGCTCGACGTGAACATGTTCGAGAGGTTCTTGTTGTTGGCGAGGATCGCCTTCAACGCCGCATCCCGTGCGCTGGTGGCAGTGGAGGGATTGGCGGGGTTTGAAAGCGTGACGATCCCGCCCGTGCCGACGTTGTACTGCTGGACGGTTGCGCCGACCTGGAATGTGTTCGTCCCCGCGATGGTGATGCAGGTCGAGAGCACATCCAATCCGGCGTTCTGAGGATTGGCGGAATGCAGGAAGTCCGCCATGCGTCCCCCCCAGCCGGTCGATGGCGGCTGGTCCGGAATGGAAGTCTGCCACTGGGTCACCTGATCCGCGTGCGAGAAGAGCTGCGGCGGCTTCTGCACCGAATTGCCGACGTATTGAGCCTTGGTCATCGGATACACCAGCGGTCCGGCGTTGAACACCGTGGCGACTTTTCCCAAGTCGTTGTAGCCCGCCTCCTGGTTGAACATCTTCGCCAGTTCGACCATCCCGGGATGAAGTCCGTAGTTGCGTCCGTCGTTATTGAGCGGGCCAAGGGCTTGCGCTGTGGTCGGGTCCTGGGTCTGCCCGGCCGGAGCGACCGCATTCGGAAGCGCCAGCACAGACGTGCGAATCGCGGCGTAGTTTCCGTATCCCGCATCGATGGGGATAATCACGTTATTTGTGTCATTTCCGCCCGCGAGGAAGAGGCAGACCAGCGCCTTGTAGTCCGTGAACGGTCCCTGCGCGAGGGCGGCATTCAGGAAATGCAGGTCGCGGATGCAGTTGCTCATCGCAGCCGTGCCGACTGCCGCGCATGCGGCGTGACGGATAAATCCGCGACGGTTCATTAACTCCAGCTTGGGGTCGTTTTTCATGGGGTGTTACTTCTGAACTGCGTATTCCGCAGAGGTGATGATGAGATGGATGATGGCCCGCACCCGGTCGCGCATTTGCTGGTTGGTCGGCGCTGGGGACATCGGGAAGGCGATCGGAAAACCAGCGCTCGCCACGTTCAGTCCGGTGATGTTGGTGCAGTTCACGGGCACGGTGAAAGTGTTCAGACCCGTGACGGTCGCCGTGTACGACGCGTTAATCGATGGGCTGAACGTCCCCCCGGTGACTCCGCTGATCGTCACAGGGAAGGTGGTGGCGGGCGAGGTGATGGGGCGGTTGTGATCGAAATTCGTCGTCACGGTGCACGGATTGCCGGTGCTGATCGCGATGATTCGTCCCCCGATGACAGTGTTCCGGATGACATCCTTGGTCAAAGGCTCCAACGGGGCGCCGACGAGGATGTTTGCCAGCTTGTCGATCAATCCGGGAATCCCGGCGTCAGCACAATCGGTGGCATTGATGAAACTCCCGATATCCATGACGACACTCCCGCCGCCGTTGTTGAAGCTGCTCAGGCCATTGAGGTTTCCGTTCCCGCCGCCGGTCCCGATGAACATGTTCGTCAGGCTGTTGGTCAGGTTCGAGAGATTGGTGTCCGTCGAGAGCTGGAATTCGGGGGAATCCACTCCGTTGTTCGAGAGGACCCCCGGGAACTTGTAGTCGGGGAAGAAGTAATTGAACACCGTCGGCGCGTTGAGCGGTGACTGGGACAGACTCCCCTCCGTGGAGTTCAGAATGAACGTGCTCTGGTTGACCGTCACGTTGCCCGAACGACCCATCGGCGGCGCGACCAGCGGATAGATGGTGACGCCGTTGTTCGAACCGGACGGTTTTGGCCAGGCGGCGGCGTTCGTTGTCAGTGCCAGGATGGAGGCGACGGGCTGCCACCCCGTCTTGAAGTGGTCTTCGTCTACTATCTCCGTGATCGCGTACTCCGCATCAAACACCGGACTGCCGACGATGGGCACATCCACCCAGACGG
>JBEBGK010001058.1:0-1781 GCA_040081515.1 Chthoniobacteraceae bacterium | reverse complement strand
GGATGTGGATTACCTCCTGAACAACATCCTCGATCCCAATGCGGTCATCGGAAAGGACTACCAGCAGACCTTCGTGAAAACGAAGGACGGCCAGACCGTCGCCGGCATCGTGTCCGAGGACACGGAACGCGCCATCACGCTGAAGACGCTCGGCGGCGGAACCATGACCGTGCAGCGGGCCGATGTCGCCTCGACCGAACTGAGCCCTCTCAGCCTCATGCCGGAGGGCCTGCTCACTCCGATGAGCGAGGAGGATGTGCGCGATCTTTTCCTCTACCTCCGCCAGCGTTCGCAGGTTCCGATGCTCCTGACTGCGATCAACGCGAACGATTTTTTCAACGGCACCGACCTGCGCAACTGGGTCCCGTCGCACGAGGCCTGGCGCGTCTCCATTGGCGAACTCATCGGGCGTGGCAAGGCGGGATCGCCCGTGTCGCTCGCCAGCGACATGACCGCGGTGGACTACAAGCTCTCCGCGGAGATCCGGATCGCCGGGGAGAAATGCGCCGCGGAATTGATCCTCTCCGGCCAGCGGACCAAGAGTGGATTTCACGGGGCGACGCTCGGGTTCGGCGGACCGTCGGCGCTGGCGCTCTGGGAATACCGCGCCGCCACCGATCCGAAGGCGGTGCCCGGCAGCAGGGCGCTGGGAGACGACCGCTGGCACGCGCTCGAAGTCCTCCGCAAGGGCGACCGCCTGCTGGTCAGCGTGGACGGGAGGAAGGAGTTCGACATTCCGGACCCGCGGCGGCGCCAGCGTGTCCCGTTTGCGATTCACCTGCTCGGGGAGGGCGCGGAATTGCGCGTGAAGGGGCTGAAGATCGAGCCGCTCTAAACCGCCGTTACTTCAGCTTGGCGAAGTCCGCCCGGAGGGCTTTCACCTTCCGCTCCTCGGCATTGCAGCAGACCACGCCGGTGAGCTTGTTGAGCTGGTAGCACTTCAGGGTGAACTTCCGCTTCTTGGCCCGGTCGCCATCGAGTTCGACGCGGGTCGGCGGACGGGTGAAGTCGCCGATGAAGTCGAAGACGAGATCGAAAATCCGGCTCTGATGCCACGGAATATAGGAGAAATTCGTCATCTTTTTCCGCGTGGCCATGTTGAGGCCGGCTGCACGGCCCATGGCGAGCGCGGCATCCCAGTGCTCCTCGCGGCGCATTCCGCCGAGGATGGGGTTCGGGTAAAGCGCGATGTCGCCCGCCGCGAAGATGCCGAGCTCGTCGCTCTCGAGGCGCTCGGTGACGGGGCACCCGTTCTGCGACCAAAGCGGGGACGCCTGCACGAGTTGCAGGTTCGGCTCCGAGCCGACGGCCACGATGGCCATCGCCGTGTCGATTCTCTGGCCGCTCTTGGTCTGCACCCGTTGGAGCACGGTGCGTCCCTCGAAACCGTTGAGATGCTCGTTCAGCATCAGCTTCACGCCGTTCGCCGCGAGGTAATCCGTGAACCACCCCGCCGTCTCCGGATCGAGGAAGCGCGTCCACACAGCCTGCGAACGCGTGATCATCGTCACGTTCACCTTCAGCTTGCGCAGCAGCGACGCCGTCTCCGCACCGACGAGGCCGCCACCGACGACGACCACGCTTTTTTCCAGATCCGTCACCTCGCGGAGCCCCGAGATGTCCCTGGCGCTGCGCAGGTAGAAGACATTTCCGAGATTCGCGCCCGCGAGTTCCGGACGCCGGGCCCGACTGCCGGTGGCGAGGAGCGCCTTGCCAAATTGAATCGCCTGCCCGGTCGCCAGGACGGCCGCGCGCTGTTCGAGGCTGAACTGCGTCACGAG
>JBEBGK010001057.1:0-1785 GCA_040081515.1 Chthoniobacteraceae bacterium | reverse complement strand
ACGGTGGAGTCGGAACTCTGCGCATGCGCCATGGCACAAACGAGCGCGAGCATCCCGGGAAGCGCGATGGCGCGGATGCCGAATGCAATCTGGCTCACGGGCGCGGTTGAAGTCATGGGCTGTTTGTTGGCTCGACCGAAGGGCAGGGGCCCTGGCAATTCCGTTCCGTTCCGAAGCTGAGGCCCGCGTCCGGAGTGGCAAGAGATTTCTCGTTCCTGTCGTCACGCACGCTGCCATCTTCGTATTGAATATGGTCCTTCGACTCCGCATTCTCCCGCCCAATTGCTGAAAACGGGAAAGGAGTGACCACGAAAGGAAGGGGTCCGAATCTGCCGCGCTTCATCGGTCCGGTCAGCCAAGCAATCTTCCCATCTGCTTCTTCTTTCGTGTCTTTGGTGTGTTTCGTGGATCTCATCGCCGGATTTCGGGTTAGCGGGGCGCGTTCTGGCTTCGCCGGAACACGGCGCTGCGCGCCGTCCGTGGGGCGGACGCCCACGGCGTGCGCTGGCGCGCCCGCCGCAGGCTTCCGACCCTCGGTCACGCCCGATGCGGCCACGGCGAGAGGTTCCGGACAGGCTGGGGAGCCTTACCGGCAATGCAAGGCAACGGCGGGGTCCAATGGCCAAGTTGCCTCAGGACACTACCCGGGGATCTGGGAAGCTGGTTGGGATCTGTGGATCATCCCTGTAGCTTCGCGCAAAACTTGTCCCGCTTTTTGACTCTGGATGTCCAAATGACCCCTCCAAATGGAAATGGCCGCTTGTTCAGCGGCTCGCAAAGGTTTTGGATTTCGTGCCCCTAAACCGGCAAATCGTCGGGCGGACATCTTGCATCGCGCACCGAGACCACAAATCCCTGCCACAAGGCCGGTGTTGCTCTTCGGGCCACCGGAGCCGCCGGAGCCGCCGGATACGGAATCACGGACTGCTGCCAAGGCCGCGGGGCACCGTGGAAGATGACGATGCGATCCTTGGGCAGCACCCCCGGCGAAGCACGTCCGCCTTGAAGCTGCAAAAGCCGAGAGTCAAATCCTGCCAGTATTTGGCGCCAGTGACCACGGACTCGAGAAAGTCCTGGTCGCCACGAAACCGGCCCATGATCCCGGCGGCATCTTCGGTAAAGTGGTCGTAGATTCCCGCCGGGCGTCGTTGCCAGAACATCGCGGAGGATTGCATGGCGTGCGGATTCTGCCGCCCCCGGTAAACATCCCGAAGGATGACGAACCCAGCATCCCAAGCGGCAGCGATGATTTCGGCGCAGGGACGGCCAAGCAAAACGGTGTCGAGGTCGAGATAGAGCGTCGGCCGATCGGGCAGCAGCGGGCCGAACACTTCCATCTTTGCCCACCATCCTTTCCAATCGCGCGTCAGCCGCACGGAAGGGCACTCCACTTCCATGTCCGTCATGCACAGAAAATCGTGCGGAGGCATTGCCGCCTTGCATCCGTCCTTGAGCGCGGCGACGTGCTGCGGCAGGTAGTCCCCGCCTGCTTTCAGGACACAGATGATCTGTAGGTCGGTCACGGCGTCGGGGTGAGCGTCGGGGCGGCGATGCCACGCGGGCGCGTTTCGCGGGACTTGCAGGGGGTTTGCATAGCCGCTGCACGGTCGGTTCCGAGCGGATGCGCGGGTTCTGCTGTGCGCTTGCGGGCCTCGCGTGCGGACGCGGGCGCCGGCGGCAGCTCGGCGGTGGAGGGAAGGACAGCGGCGATTGCGGAAGTGAGGTCTTCCACGTCGGGAACGGCCCGTCCGGCGTCCTCCGCGTTGGAGTGGGTCAACGCGGCGA
>JBEBGK010001056.1:0-1788 GCA_040081515.1 Chthoniobacteraceae bacterium | reverse complement strand
GTGCTGTTGCCGCCCGCCTTTCTCGTGTGGAAAACGGCGCGCGCCGGGGTCTTCGTGAATGCTGGAGGCAAGGCGCAGTGGCGCGACGTCACGCCCGGTTTGCGGGGCAAGGATCACGTCGCCATCACGCAGGGGTTGAGCGCGGGCGATCAAGTGGTGCGCGCGCCCGATGGTCAGAAATCGGCGCTCACCGAAGGCCAACGCATCAAGCTGCCATGAACCTCGCCGTCCGCGACATCCGCCACAATGCGGGTCGCTTTGCCTTCACCAGCGTGGGCATCGGGCTGCTGCTCATGATCGTCATGGGCATGGGCGGCATTTATCGCGGACTCATCCACGAGGCCACGCTGCTCGTGGATCGCGTGGGCGCGGATCTGTGGATCGTGCAAGGCAGCACGCGCGGACCGTTCGCGGAAATCTCCCGCATTCCCGCCAATCTCGAAGACCGCGTGCGGTCCGTGCCCGGCGTGGCCGAGGCGCGGCGATTCGTCTCGCACACGATCCAGCGCGAGCACGATGGCAAGCCGCTGCGCATGGTCGTGCAGGGACTGTCGTGGCCCGATGACCGTGGCGATTGGGTGCCGCTCGTCGCAGGGCGTTCGCTGCGGCAGGCACACTATGAAACGATCGCCGATCAATCGCTGAAGCTCCCGATCGGCAGCCGCATCCGCCTGGGCAAGGATGTGTATGAAGTCGTCGGGCTCACGAACGGCATGGTCGGTTCCGGCGGCGACGGGCTCGCGTTTTTCACCGTGAGTGATGCGATGGCCATTCAATATGACCAGCCCGGCGAAGCGGTGCGTCTCGAACGCTCGGCGCGGCGAGCGCGCGTGGAGGGCATGGACCTCGGACGCCTTCAGCCCCTGCTGCTCGAACGCGCCGCCGGGCTCTCGGGCGGCATCCCAGCTTTCGCCACGCCGCAAGTCAGCGCCGTGCTCGTCACACTGCAACCAGGAGGCGACGAGGCCGCCGTCCGCCGCACGCTGGGCACCTGGCCCGACATCACCGTCTATTCCACGCAGGAACAAAGAGACCTCCTGCTCTCCGGCATGGTGGACAAGGCAAGGCGGCAGCTCGGGCTTTTCCGCGCGCTGCTCATCATCATATCCACGATCATCATCGCGCTGATCATCTACACGCTCACGCTCGACAAGATCCGCGACATCGCGCTGCTCAAACTCATCGGCGCGCGCAATGGCGTCATCGGCGGCCTCATCCTCCAGCAGGCTTTGCTCATGGGCGCATTCGGCTACGCACTCGCGTGGTGGATCGGCCAGTATGCGTTCCCGCGTTTCCCACGCCTCGTGCTCATCGACCCATCGGATCTCGCCAGCCTCGCGGCAATCGTCGTCGTCATTTCCACCCTCGCCAGCCTGCTCGGCATCTGGAAAGCGATGCGTGTGGAGCCGAACACCGTCCTTTCCGCATGAGCACCGCACCCGCGAACACCACGCCCGCGATCGAGGTCACGCACCTGCGCAAGGTCTATGGCAGCGGCCGCACCGAGGTCGTCGCCATTCGTGATGCCACGCTGAACATCGCGCGCGGCGAAATCGTCGGCATGCTCGGCCCCAGCGGCTCCGGAAAATCCACCATCCTCACCGCGATGGCGCTCATCAATCCGCCCACCTCCGGCCAGATCGCCATCGGTGGCCAACCGGTGCTGGACGGCCCGCAGGCGCTCGTGGACCTGCGCTCTTTCCGCCGCCAGCACCTCGGCTTCGTTTTTCAAAAGGCCAATCTCATCCCGTTCCTCACCGCCTTGGAAAACGTGCAGGTGGCACTCGA
>JBEBGK010000158.1:0-7163 GCA_040081515.1 Chthoniobacteraceae bacterium | reverse complement strand
TCGCTGGACAGTTCCGCTGGCGCCTTGAGCGTGAATTTCTCGGCGCTGTTTTTCAACTGCCACGAACCGTACGGCAGCGGCACGGCGGTGAATTGCATCCGGCCATCCGCGTGGCGCGCGACGTGGATCAATGCCCAGATGTCGCGGGAGCGCTCGAGCGCGACCTCGGCGCCGCTCGCGAGGACCTTGCGGATCTTCGGAACCTCGCGGGGCGCGGCGGGGAAAATGGATTCGATGAGCACCTGCGGAAGGCTCTCCGATTGTGCGATGGCCACGGCGCCGCTGGGGAAGAGGTCCGTTTTCCTCAAATCGTAGCTCTGCACGACGTGATACTTCCCGGCGATGTACGGGACGCGCCGTTTCGTTTCGCGGAAATTCATGAGGTAGGCGCGCAGGAGGTCCGCGTTCTGGCTGGCGAGTTCCACCTTGCCGAGTTTGCCGTACCGCTCGAGGAGCTTCGCCGCGGTGAGGAAATCCCCCTGCGGCGCCTGCACCACGGGGAAACGCTTGGGCGGCTCGACGCGCTTGAACTTTTTCAGGATGCGGTAGCAGCGCGGATTCTCGGGATGCATCACCACGTAGAAACTGCCGATCCAGCTCGCGAAGCACGCGCCTGTCAGCAGATCAGGACGACGGACCACAGGAAGAGTCCCTCGCCTTTTTTCGAGGCCGGTGCCCGGCGGCTTTGAAGGAGTTCCATTCCTCGGGAGTCGGAGCTAGCGGGCGCCCGCGTCCGGCGCGGGCTCGAAGGAAGTGCCGCAGCCGCAGGAGCGGGTCGCCTTCGGGTTCTGGATCCGGAAACCCGCGCCGGCGAGATCGTCGCTGTAATCAATCGTCGAGCCCGAGAGATATTCCATGCTGGCGGGATCGACGACGACCTTCACGCCATCGCGCTCCTCGGAAAAATCTCGTTGATCCGGATCATCGAGCTTCATTTCGTAGCTCATGCCCGCGCAGCCGCCGCGCTCGACGGAGATCCGCAGCGCATTCCCCGGGGTGCCCTTTTCGCGGAGCAGTTCCTGAAGATGTTTGACGGCGGAATCGGTGAGCGTGAGCATCGCTGCCAAACGTAATGAGCGCGCAGACCCAAGTCAAATGAGCCGGATCGCCCTGCTGCCCGAGGAGGTGGCTTCGCAGGTGGCCGCGGGCGAAGTGGTGGAGCGCCCGGCGAGCGTGGTGAAGGAACTCGTGGAGAATTCGCTCGATGCCGGCGCAACGCGGGTGGAGGTGCTCATCCGCCGCGGCGGCAACTCGATGATCCGCGTGCTCGACGACGGCAGCGGGATGGATCGCGATGACGCGCTGCTGTGCCTGGAACGCCACGCCACGAGCAAGATTCGCACGGGCGCGGACCTGATGGCGATTCACACGCTGGGCTTCCGCGGCGAGGCGCTGCCCAGCATCGCAAGCGTGTCCCGATTCCGCCTCACGACGCGGGAACACGGGGCGCTGGCGGGGACGGAGGTGCTCGTGAACGGCGGCAGGCTGGAAACCGTGCGCGACAGCGGAGAGCCGGAAGGCACGCAGATCGAGGTGCGTTCGCTTTTCTACAATCTGCCCGCGAGACGGAAATTTCTCCGCACCGAGCAGACCGAGGCCAGCCACGTGGAGCACGTGCTGCAACTCCAGGCGATCGGTCATCCGCGGGTCGGGTTCGTTTTTGTCAGCGACGAACGGATCGTGCATCAACTCCCCGTGGGGCAGACGCTGCGGGAGCGGTTGCGCGATCTCTTCGGCGCGCCGCTCGCGGGGGAATTGCTCGAGGTGCCGGAGGGCGAGATCGCGGGCATCCGCGTGTCGGGCTTCATTGGGCGCGCCGGGGTGAGCAGGTCCACGCGGCAGCAGCAGATCATTTTCCTGAACGGGCGCCCGATCGAAAACCAGACGGTGAGCCATGCGCTGCGGGAGGGCTATCACACCGCGCTGATGAAGGGCCAGCACCCGGTGACGTTCCTTTTCATCGAAATGGATCCCGCGGCCGTGGACGTGAATGTGCATCCCGCGAAACGTGAGGTCCGGTTCCGCGACCCGGCGCATCTGCGCGAAGTGATCGTGCAGGTGATCCGGCAGGTGCTCGAGAGCGATCGTGGTTCGTGGACGAAGACGTTCTCGCCGCCGGCCGCGTCCGCGCCCGGCCCCGACCTCACAATGCCGCTGATCCCCGTCGCGGAGCAGGTGACTCTGCGGCGGGACTGGGCGCAGCTTCCATCGCAACCCGCGACGCCGGCCGCGCCGCCCGACATCCCCGGCGAAGCACAGCCGCAACCGCCCGCGCCGTCGATTCCGCAACAGCCGCGCCCTCAGCAGGATTTCAAAATCATCGGGATCCTCGGGCGTCTTTATATCCTGATGGAAAATGCGAGCGGCCTCGTCCTCGTGGACCAGCACGCGGCGCACGAGCGAATCCTCTTCGAGGAGATGCGCGGACGGATGGAGGGCCAGGGCGTCCCGACGCAACGGCTGCTGCTACCGATCACGTTGCAAGTCGTCCCGAAGGATGCGGACTGGATTCAGTGCAACCTCGATGCGCTCGCGCGGACAGGGATCGTGATCGAGCCGTTCGGAACTGGCACTTTCAAAATCGATGCGCTGCCGCAATTCCTCGCCGCGTCCGATCCGCCGCAACTCCTGCGGGACATCATCGACGAACTCCGCGAGACATCGCTGCAATCATCCAAGTTGCGCCTCGGGGAGGACATGATCGCCAAGACCGTCTGCCGCCACGCGGTGAAAGCCAATGACGTGCTCCGCGAGCCCGAATGTGTGCGGCTGATCCAGGACCTGCTCGCGTGTGAACTCCCCTACTGCTGCCCGCACGGCCGGCCGACGATGATTCAATTGAGCTACGCGGAACTGGAGAAAAAATTCGGGCGGAAAGTCTGACTACTGCCGGGAGCTACCCGATCTCCTCCAGCGCCGACGCGACCGCCGCAGGCAGCGCCCGCGGTCCATCGCCGCCGAGACGCTCGTCGATTTCCTCGAGCCGCCGGATCAAATCGACCACCTCCTTGCGCGAGTAGGGTCCGCCCGCTGCCGGACAAAAATGCGTGCGGCAGCCAAACGGACGCCCGACGTACACGATGCACTTCCCGTTTCCGTCGAGCAGCGGGCACGCGCCGGTCGCGGGATCGAGTGAGGCAGGGAGCCGGGACCGCCCGGCTGCCTTCAGGGCCTTCGCGGCGACGAGTGCCTCGCCCTTCGTCAACATCGGGGTGCGCCCCGTGAGCCGGAACTGGCAACACTCCGTCCGCCGAACGCAATCCCGCGACACCGGGCGGAGCGCGAGGTCGGCATACACGGCGCGCGTCTGAGTCAATGCCTCGTCGGGCTTCAGCGGATTGCGGCTCATCCCGCCAATGGAATGGATATCGACCTCCGAGGGAAGCCTCGGTCCTCAGAATCCAGCTTCAAAAAATCGCCAGATTTTCTTCTAAGAAAGGCTGAATACATGCTGTTAACTCACAATAAGGCGATAAATTCTGGACAGGAATTGCCTTTACATTCCGCTTCCGAACACGAAAATAGGAAAAATCCCTAGACCTCAAACCTCAGAAAACCGCCATGAATCGACCAAACCAACCCTCAGACAAGTACATCCGCGAACACTCGCCCTCGATCGACGACATCATCTTCACCCGCCGCCAGTTCCTGCAACGGACCGGCATGGGTTTCGGCGCGATGAGCCTCGCGGCGGTTTTCGGCATCAACCCTTGGGCGGAAGGCGCATCGGCGCTCGCGCCGAGGGCGGGGAAAATGGTGGGCCCGCTGGCCCCGAAGCAACCGCACTTCCCCGCGAAGGCCAAGCATATCATCCACCTCTTCGCAGCGGGCGCGCCGACCCAGGTCGATACGTGGGATCCGAAACCCGAGCTCACGAAATTCGATGGCAAGACCATCCCGGGACATGACGGCCTGGCGTTTGGATCGCCTTTCAAATTCAACAAGATGGGCAAGAGCGGAGTCGAGGTCTCCGAGGTCTTCCCGAAGCTCGGCGAACTGATCGACGACATCGCGGTCATCCGCTCGCTCTGGACCGACATCCCCGCCCACGAAGTGGCGTCGCGGATGATGCACACCGGTTCGCTCCAACTGCCGAAGCCCTCGTTCGGTTCGTGGACGGTTTACGGACTCGGCACGGACAATCAGAACATGCCCGGCTTCGTCACGCTCGGCGGACGGCCCGAGTGGCGTCAATCGTCGTTCCTGCCCGGCGTCTATCAGGGTGTGAACGTGAACTACTCGCGCGGGATGAATCTCGACAACGTGATTCTGAACATTCGCAACCAGTTCAGTCCGATGGAGCGGCAGCGCCGCCAGCTCGATCTGGTGAAGCAGCTCAACACCATGCACGCCGAACAGCTTCAGAAAGACGCGCAGCTCGAGGCTCGCATCGAGGCTTTCGAGATGGCATTCAAGATGCAGACCGAGGCGACCGAGGCGTTCGACATCAGCAAGGAACCCTCCGAGGTGCAGAGCATGTACGATTCCGGAACCTCCGACCTCGGGGCGAAACTCCTCGTGGCTCGCCGCCTCGTCGAGCGTGGCGTCCGTTTCGTCCAAGTCGAGCACGGTGGCTGGGACATGCACGGCAATCTCGCGACCTCGCTCCCCCGCGTCGCCGGCGGAATCGATGCCGCTGCAGCCGCGCTCATCAAGGATCTCAAGCAGCGCGGCCTGTTCGACGAGACGCTCGTCATCTGGGGCGGTGAATTCGGACGCACCGTCGTCCGGGACCGCAATGGAAACGGCGACCCCGGCCGCGATCACAACGGACGCGCAATGGTCACCTGGATGGCCGGCGGCGGCGTCAAGGGCGGCCAGGCCTATGGCTCGACCGACGAGTTCGGCTCGAAGGCAGTCGAGAACAAGGTCCACATCCACGACTTGCACGCCACGCAGCTCGCGCTGCTCGGCTTCGACCACGAGAAACTTACCTACCGCTACAATGGCCGCGACTTCCGCTTGACCGACAACTACGGCAAAGTGGTGAAGGCGCTGATCGGCTAAACGCGGGCGCAAGACCGCCGACTTACCAGCGCCCGCCGGAAGCCTTTGCCTCTGGCGGGCGCTTTTCTTTGATACACAGCACCCAGTTGATTCCCCTGCACCTTCAGACACATTTAGTCCAGTAATCCGATCCTCGTTCCAACATCCATGAACAATCAAAAGCACCTCCTCGTCCTTACCGGAGCTTTCGCACTCGCGCTGCCGGCCTTTGCTGCCGAACCGACGAAGGAACAACTCGACTTTTTCGAGTCGAAGATCCGCCCCGTCCTCGCCGATCGCTGTTACAAGTGCCACAGCACCGAGGCTGGAAAATCGAAGGGTGGCATGACCCTCGACACCGCAGACACGACACGGAAAGGCGGAGACACAGGGCCGGGAGTCGTCCCTGGCGATCTGGAGAAATCCCTTCTCTACAAGGCCATCACTTATACGGACCCGGACTTGGAGATGCCGCCCTCCAGCAGCGGCGGGAAGCTCGAAGCCCAGCAGATCGCGGACATCGCGGCTTGGATCAAGATGGGAGCGCCAGACCCGCGCAAGGAAGCCGCCAAGTCGGCCAAGCTTAGTGGCCTCTCCGACAAGGCGCGCTCGCACTGGGCCTACCAGCCGCTGAAGGATTGGAAACGGGTGAAGACCCCGGTCAACAAGAACCAGCAATGGTGCCGCACGCCCATTGATGCGTTCATCCTCCAGAAACTCGAGGCCAAGGGTATGCTCCCCTCGCCCGACGCTGCCGAGGAAAGACCCGTGCCCATGGGCCGGGAAATCCTCCTGCGACGCGCTTACTACGATCTCATCGGACTCCCTCCCAGCCCCGCCGAAGTGGAGGCGTTTGTCGCCGATTACGGGCGCGACCCGGTGGGAGCATGGACGCGCGTCGTGGACAAATTGCTCGCCAGCCCGCACTACGGCGAACGCTGGGGGCGCCACTGGCTGAATTCGGCCCGTTACGCTGATACGATCGGCGGCGATGTGAATGTGAACACGGGACGGGCTGACTACCGTTACGCCAACGCGTGGACCTACCGGGACTACGTCATCCGCGCATTCAACGAGGACAAGCCTTACAACCAGTTCATCGTCGAGCAGCTTGCGGCCGATCAACTCTATCCCATGCGTCCCGTCGGCAGCACACCGCCGGCAGCAAAGGCCGCCCCTGCGGCGGCAGCCAAGACGGCGCCCAAGCCAGTCGTGGCCGATCCATTTCTCCTCGCAAAGGCGACGGGCAGCGCGTCGAAGGCACCCGCTCCGGCGGCGCCGGCTCCGGCTCCGGAGCCCGAGGCACCGGCGGTCAAGCCGGTCGCGATGTCCATGGACAGCATGATGATGGGCGGAGGCTCCTCCGGCAAAGGCGGAACCGGCGTGCAGATGGAGGGCGATCCGAATCTCGCCGCGCTCGGATTCCTCACCGTCGGGATGCGCTTCAATAACGTGCACGATCAGATCAACGATCGCATCGACGTGGTCACCAAGGGCTTCCTCGGCGTCACCGTGAGCTGCTCACGCTGTCACGACCACATGTTCGATCCCATCCCGCAGTCGGACTACTACGCACTGCACGGCGTCTTTGCCAGCAGCGAGGAGCCTGACGAGAAGCCCCTCATCTCCTCGCCGAGCCCCGAACTCCGCGCTGAGTATGAAAAGGAACTCGCCGGCGTGGAAAAGGAAAACCGGGAAATCTACTTCCGCGAAGTGGAGCATTGGCTCGCCATGCTCCAGGGCAAGCCGGCCGACTACATGAAGGCGGCGCTGCTCAACGGCAGGCGCAGCGAGAAGAACATCCTCGAACGCACGGAACTCATCAAGCAGGCGCAGCTCGACACTCCGTTCGTGAACTACTTCCAGCGCGTGATGAACCCCAACCACCCGGTCTTCGGCCCGCTGCGGAAATTCGACGATCTCGGTGTGGGGGCGTCCGACAGCCAGACAGCGGCGCTTCTCAAGGAGATCCAAGGCAGCGGCCGTTACAACCCGCTGGTGGTCAGTGCACTCGTCCAGGCGAAACCTCAGGCACCCTACCAGGCGCTCGAGGCTTATGCTTCGCTGTTCCAGCGCATCGCACCCAAGGCGAAGGGATTCGTCGCGGCATTCAAGGGCGCCGGCAGCGACAAAGTCACCGGCTATACGGCCGACGAGGTTGAGTTCCTGTCCGGGCC
>JBEBGK010001055.1:0-1790 GCA_040081515.1 Chthoniobacteraceae bacterium | reverse complement strand
GTCGCGAATGTGACCGCGCGCCCGGTCGGCGAGCCCGCGGAGATCCGCGCGGCCCTGTCCGCGCAGGTCACGGGATCGGTCCGGTGGACGGAGACCATCGAATTCCTCGTGGACTCGGAGAAGGTGGAGCAGTTCATCGAACTGGGACCCGGTGGAGTGCTCGCGGGTCTCGTGAAGCGCACGCGCAAGGACACGCCGGTGCTCAGCATCGCCGACTGCGCCTCGCTGGAGGCTGCGGTGGCGGAACTGCGGTGACAGCCCGCAGCTACTGCTGCCGCGCGGTGACTGGAACGACGAGGTTGACCGTGATTCCGAAGAGCTTCCAGTTCGAGCTCTCGAACACGTACTCGAGGACGAAATCCAGCTTCCGCGGAATCCCGGCCGGTCCGCCCTGCGTGACGAGGCAGTCGAAGGTCCCGGCGAGCCGGAGCACACCGTCGGAATTGATCCGCGCCGGCTCGATCAGGATCATCTTCCTGCCCTTGATCGGCGTTAGATCCACCTGCACCCGCACGGCGCCGTCGAAGGCATTGCGGAGCGCGGCGGCCGTGAGGCGGTTCTCTTCATTGAAAGGATCGGCTCCCGCCGCGCGGGACCGGTCGGAGCCCGCATACGAGAGATCGTGCGGATCCCTTCCCCGGTATTTCCAGCGGTCCGAGGCGGATTCGTAGAGCGCGGTGAAATCGCCGCCGTTCAGGATCGCCTCGTTGAACTTCATCAGCGTGTCCTCCGCGAGCGCGCGAAGCTGCGTCTCCGAGGGGAGTGTGAGCGCGATAGGCTCGAGCACCTCGGTCGCCCGCGCCTTGACCGTGTCGCGCGTCCGCGCCGCGACGGAGAAGACGTCATCCGCGACGCCCGTCTTCGGAGCCGGATCGGTCTTCGCCTCGAGGAGCTGCCAGCGCCCGTTCTCCTCCACGAAAGCGACGTTCAGCGCGAGGCGGGCGCCGTCCACGAGCGAAAACTCCCCGCGGACCTTCATCGTGTTGCCCTGCGGTTCCGGCTCGCCCCATTTCATGCTCTTCACCGAATCCAGGCCAAGATCGCGGGCGCGCGCCTCGAAGTATTTCGCCGTCCGCGTGAGCCGGAAGGCGAAGGACGCCTGGTCGTAGGCGGCGGCGAACTCGCCCGCGGTGCAGGCGCTGAAGAAGCGTTCCGCCGCCTCGCGCGGCGTGTCCTTGCGGCCGCTGCACGCCGAAAGGGCCACGGCGATCACCAAGAGGATCAGTCCGTGGGGCGTCTTCATTCTCTCGCGGGCGGGGAAGAAAGGCATCGGTTCTACTTGCTCCATTCCAGCATCCGCCGGATCGGCAGCTCGGCGCGAGCACGAATTGATTCAGGGATGATAATCTCCGGCGTGAGGTTCAGCAGGCAGGCGTGGAGTTTTTCCAGCGTGTTCAGCTTCATGTAGCGGCAATCCGCGCACGCGCACTGGTCCGTCGGCCCCGGGATGAATGTCTTGCCCGGCACCTCCCGGCGCAGGCGGTGCAGCATCCCGCTCTCGGTCACGATGACGAACGCCTTCGAGGGATGCCGCTTGCAGAAGGAGATCATCTTTTCCGTCGAGCACACCTCGTCCGCGAGCAGGCGCACGGCGCGCGTGCATTCGGGATGCGCCACCACGGGCGCGTCGGGCCATTCGGCCTTGATGCGGTCGATGGACTGGCGCGTGAACTCGACGTGGACGTAACAGTTCCCCCGCCACAGATCCATCGGCCGCCCGGTCCGCTCCGTCACCCACTGGCCGAGGTTTTCGTCCGGGACGAAAAGGATGTTCCGCTCCTTCGGCACGC
>JBEBGK010000157.1:0-7168 GCA_040081515.1 Chthoniobacteraceae bacterium | reverse complement strand
CAGCAGAATGGCCCGGGCTAACCCACATCGAACCACGATATTTTCCCCGCATCGATGCACAAAAAATGCACTCCACCGTACTTGGGGATAAATTTCCGTGGGGCAGCAGGCACGCAAAACCCATGGTGAAGCGCGCCGGCTTGTTGTAGGGAATACACGCGATCCACCGCCTGATGAGCAAAGCATTTACGAAGGAAGACGATGCGCCATTGGAGCGTTCCACCCGGATGCGCTCGACGTCCGGACTGCCGCCCGGCGCGGTGAACTACATGACCGCGGAAGGTGCCCGGCGGTTGCGCACCGAGTTCGCGGCACTGACCGATACAGACGTCGAACGCGCGGCGGAAATCGGGCGCATCCTCGCCTCGGCCACCATCGTCGAGCCACCGGTCGAACGTCCGGCAGGCGCGGTTTTTGGCGCCTTGGTGGAGGCGCGCGATTCCGCCGGAAGGCCGGAGTGTTTCCGGATCGTCGGCGTGGATGAAGTGAATCTTGACCCGCGTTGGGTGAGTTGGACGTCGGCGACGGGCAGGAGCCTGCTCGGCACGGAGCCCGGGCAACGCGTGACGCTCGAGGTGGGCGGTGAAAGAAGGAAATTGATCATCGTTCGGATCGACTACTGAAGGCGGCCCACCGACCCCGCGTTCCTTTTCGCAAAACCCGCGCATCGAGAATCGTGCGTGCCGCGGCAACTGATTTCGAATGCCCGTCCCCGCGAAGTGCGCGGTGCGCAGGGCTGGCGCTGTCCGCGGGCATCTGCAATGGTGCGCAAAGTTGTTTCCACGCGCCCGACGGCACCACGCCGGATCTTTAGCGGCGCGGAGGATCTTTTTTCAGAAACCACGCAATGACGGCTGCGACGATTCCAATCATGGGCGACGGGCTTCCCCCTGCCCTGCGCGAGATGCTCGGCCCCGGGATCGAAGTCCTCGAGTGGGATGAGACTCCTGGCTCCGCAGCGCTCGCCCGGGCGATCGGCATCATCACGTACGGTCACCCGCACGTGGACGGGACATTGATGGACCGGATCCCGAACCTGAAGATCATCAGCAATCACGGCGTGGGAGTCGATCACATCGACGGCGCCGCCGCGCGGTCGAGGAACATCCCCGTCGGCAACACACCCGGCTGCCTCGATGCATCTACGGCCGACATGACGATGGCGCTGCTGCTCGCGACTGCCCGCAATGTGGTCGCGGGCGATCGCTTCGCCCGTTCGCCAGAGTTCACGCATTACGATCCGTCGCAATGGATCGGATACGAAGTCACGGGGAGCACCTTGGGAATTGTCGGTCTGGGCCGGATCGGCCGGCAGGTCGCCCGGCGCGCGGCGGCCTTTGAGATGAAAGTCCTGTATCACAACCGAAGGCGCGATGAATGCGCCGAGCGGGAGCTTGGAGTCATCTACTCCCCATTCGACGATCTGTTGCGCCAATCCGATTTCGTGTCGCTCAACTGCCCGCTGACCCCCGAAACAACCAACCTGATCGGCACGCGGGAACTCGGGCTGATGAAGCCGACGGGCATCCTGCTGAATCTGGCGCGCGGCCCCGTGGTCGATCACGACGCTCTTTTCACGGCGATGAGTTCACGGAGAATCGCAGCGGCGGGACTCGACGTGACTGCACCCGAACCGCTGCCGCGCGACCATCCGCTGCTCGGCCTGCCGAACCTCGTGATCACGCCCCATCTCGGCAGCGCTTCCAACCGGACGCGGAAGCGGATGCTGGAAATGACCGTCGAAAACCTGCGAGCCGGCCTGCAAAGCGAACCGCTCCCGTGGGCCGTCGGGATGGAGTAAGAGGCGGCGGCCTCGCTTTCGTCCCAGATTTGATCGGCGCACTTTTCAGAGGCGCCCGCATCGGGTTGGCAAGGAGGCTGCTTAAAGGGTGGCATGATCCCAATCATCAGCCTCCGCCAAACCCCCATCATCGCCAGTCTCGCCGTGTTGTTGCTTGCCGCGTTCGCCGACGCCGCTCCCGCACGCGACGGTACGAAGGCAAAGCCGACGCCCGCCCGATCGCGCACGACATCACATGCGCATCCCGCAAAGGGCCTGTCCACCGGCGCCAATGCCACGGAGCGGGCGGCGGAAATCTATGGACGCGGCAGTTTCGCGATGCAGGTCGGCCAGAACGAGGAGGCAATCGCGGCATTTGAACAGGCGCTGAAGCTCGCGCCGGACTTCGCCGAGGCTTGGGGAAGGCTCGCCGTGCTTTACCTGAAGGAGGGAAAGTCCGCGAAGGCCGTCGAGGCGTTCAGGAAGGCGAAACTTCTCGGCGACGCGAATGGCAGGACCGTCACCCGTGACGGCTCGGGCGGGCTGCAGTTCCCGTAGGCGCGCACTCAGCGACGGGCGGCTTGCTTCACCGCATCGACGATCGCCCGGTCGTCGTCGCCCTTGTCCCGGACGAGCTGCAGAAACTGCGGCAGCGTCATGTGATGGCTGCGCAAAAACGGACGGTCGCCAGCGCAGCCGTACATGAGGTCCGGGTTTAGTTCGCCGCGCAGCTTGATGCGCGCCTTGGCGATGAGGCGCGGGAGCCACGCGATTCCGTCCACCGCGTCGGACTTTGCCGGGAGGTCGCTCATGGGCACCACCCGCCCGGTCGGCTTCCCGTGCATCACGTCGAGGAAGTAATCCCGCCGGATCGCCGTAACCGCGAACACCGTCTCGAAATCGAGGTCGTCGTATGAGAGCGAGTCATCCACGAAATCGAACATCTCCTGCGCGGTGCAGCCGATGCTCCCGAGAAAAGCCACGTCCGCTGGCGTGAACATCGTCTGCGCCGAGTTGCGGCCCGCCTTCCACGCCTCCATGGCGCGGTCCCAAACCTTGCGAAATTCCGTTTTCCAGTCGTCGTTCATCATGGCGCGAGCGTAGCGAAGGCGCATGCCGGCGCAATGAGCGACATCGACGACGAACGCTTGCAGGTTGTCGGGCGTTCCCGATTCGGCTTCACTCATCGCATCCCGACCATGCGTTCCCTCGTCCTGTTGTTCCTCGCCCTCGCCGCATCGCTGCCTGCCCAGCAGGCTCCGTATGATGTCTTCCCCGCCGCCGTTCCGCCGTACCATCGCGTGCGATACGAGGCTTCGAAGAAACCGGGCGAACTCGCGTTCCCCGTGAATTACACAGTGTGGATTCCGCCGGGCGTGAAATCGCTGCGCGGAGTGATCGTCCATCAGCACGGCTGCGGCGAGGGCTCGTGCAAGTCGGGGCTGACCGGCGCATTCGATCTGCACTGGCAAGCGCTCGCAAAAAAGCACGGCTGCGCGCTGATGGCTCCCGCTTACGAGCAGCCGGAAAAGGCGGATTGCCAGCTCTGGTGCGACCCGCGCAACGGCTCCGACAAGGCATTTCAAAAGGCGCTCGCAGACCTCGGCGCGGAGTCCGGCCATCCCGAACTGGCCGGAGTGCCGTGGGCGCTGTGGGGGCACAGTGGCGGCGGGCATTGGGCAGGCGGAATGACGCTGCTTCATCCGGAGCGCGTCGCCGCCGCGTGGCTGCGCAGCGGTGTACCGCTGCTGAAGCCGAATCCGGAACGCGCGACCATCAAGGCCCACACGGTGCCGGAAACGGCGCTGCGTGTTCCGATCATGTGCAATCCCGGGACGAAGGAAGGCGTCACCGTGAAGGAAGGCCGTTTCGCCAGCGTGTGGCCCGCGAATGAAGCGTTCTTCACCGAGCTGCGTTCCAAAGGCGGCCTCATCGGCGTGGCGGTCGATCCGCTGACCGCCCACGAGTGCGGCAACCAGCGCTACCTCGCGATCCCGTGGCTCGATGCCTGCCTGTCCGCGCGCCTGGTGGACAAGAGCGGCGACCCGATGAAGCCCATGCCGACCGATCGGGCGTGGCTCGCGCAGTTGCTCGGCGCCGAGGCGGTTCCCGCCGCGAAATTCACCGGCGATGCAAAAACGGCCGTGTGGCTCCCGAACGAATCCATCGCGAAAGCATGGATGCAGTATGTGAAGGACACCGCCGTCACCGACACGACGCCGCCGCCGTCGCCGGCGAAACTGACGGTGAAAGGCAACGAGTTGTCGTGGGAAGCGGAAGCGGATCTCGAAAGCGGCCTCGCCAGCTTCATCATCGAGCGCGACGGCCAGTTCCTCGCCAACGTTCCCGAGCAGGGCAAGAATCCCTTTGGCCGCCCGATCTTTCAAAACCTCCAATACAGCGACACGCCCACGCAGCCGCTCGTGCCGATGCGTTTCACCGACTCAAAAGCCGAGGCGGGGAAGGCGCATCAGTATCGCGTGATCGCGGTGAACACCGTCGGTTTGAAATCGAAATAAGCACTCCATCCATGAATCCAAATCCTCCCCTCTCCCGCCGCTCATTCCTTGGCACCGCAGCACTCGCCGCCACGGGCGCCGCCGCACTTTCACCCACACGAGCGTCCGCCGCGCCGACGCCCGCGAATGTCCCGGCCGCCGATTACAAGATCGAACACGGGCGCATCCGCCATTCCGTCATGGGCTGGTGCTTCAACCCGATGCCGACCGAGGAACTGATCGCCGGCTGCCACCAGATGGGCATGACCGCGATGGAAGGCATCGACAAGAAATTCTACCCGCGCCTGCGCGAAGTGGGCATGAAGCCGTCGCTCGTCAGCAGCCACGGCTTCAAGACCGGCCCGGCGAACCGCGCGAATCACGCGGAAGTCCTCGCCAAGCTGCGCGAGAGCATCGACGTGGCCGTCGAGTTCGGCGCACCGGGCGTCATCACCTTCACCGGTATGCGGGAAAAGGATCTCTCCGACGAGCAGATGGCGCAGAACTGCGTGGACGCTTGGAAGGAAATCATCGGATACGCCGAGCAAAAAGGCGTGAACCTCTGCATGGAGCACCTGAATTCCCGCGACGGCTCGCACCCGATGAAAGGGCACCCCGGGTATTTCGGCGACCACGTGGATTTCTGCGTGGACCTCATCAAGCGCGTCGGCTCGCCGCGCATGAAACTGCTCTTCGACATCTACCACGTGCAGATCATGGACGGCGACGTGATCCGCCGGCTGAAGCAGCACATCGGCATCATCGGCCACATCCACACCGCCGGCGTGCCCGGACGCGCGGAACTCGACGACACGCAGGAGATCAACTACCCGCCCATCATGCGCACGCTGCTGGAGCTGGGATATGCCGGCTTCGTCGCGCACGAATTCATCCCCACGTGGGACGACAAGCTCGCGGCCCTCCGCCACGGCGTCCGCGTCTGCGACGTGTAGCTCCCCTGCCCGGCGCACGGCGCGAGTGAGGTTGAAACCCGATGGCTACCGAAATCGAACGCAAGTTTCTCGTGGTGGGCGATGCGTGGAAGACCGGCTCGGGCGTGCTCGTCCGCCAGGGGTATCTGAATCGTGATCCGCAACGCACCGTCCGGATTCGCGTGTCCGGGGATGCGGCGTGGATCACCGTCAAAGGGATCACGCAAGGCGCGACCCGCTCCGAGTTCGAGTACGCCATTCCGCGCGACGACGCGGCGGCTCTCCTCGCGTTGTGCGAACCACCGCTCCTCGAGAAAACGCGGCATCGGCTCCAGCATGCAGGCCGTTGCTGGGAGATCGACGAGTTCCACGGCGACAACACCGGCCTGGTCGTCGCGGAGGTGGAACTCGAGCAGGAAAATGAACGCCTCGAACTGCCTCCATGGATCGGCGCAGAGGTCACGGACGACCCGCGCTATTTCAATTCGAGTCTGGCGGCACATCCCTACCGACAGTGGTCGGAATCGGCGCCCAGCGACTGAGAGTGGGCGGCTGGAGGCCGCGGCACGGCACGCCTCCACGCGGCGTCCAAGCATCCGTCAACCGGCGACGGGAAGCAGGACTGCCGGCTGATGCCCGGCGTGAACCCGCTCGCATTTTCCCCGTGGATGAGGCATCATGCACAGTTCATGGTTCTCTCCACCTCCAGACGCGCCTTCACGCTGATCGAGTTGATGCTCGCGATCGCGATTGCGGTCGCGGTGGTGCTCGGCGTGGCCGTGCCGAGCATGCGCGGTTACGGGCGCGAGCGGCGGCTGCAGGAGACGTTCGAGCGGTTCGATGATCTCGCAAGGAAGGCGCAGTTGCGGGCGGTGACCGAGCAGCGTTCCTGGACGCTCATCTGGCAGACGAACCTGATTTCTCTCCAGCCGGACGAACCGACGCCGGAGGAGCGCCAGGCCGGCGGCGAGGGTGTGCGGGAGGATTTCACTTTCACGGAGGACGAGAGTTACGTGTTGCAGCGCCCGACTTCGCTGCTGCCCGCGAAGGAGACGCCGGGCGAGTGGACCTTCTGGCGGAGCGGCACATGCGAGCCCGTCTTCGTCGGCTACAGCGGGCCGGATGGAACGTGGACGGCGCGCTATGACCCGCTGACGGGCCACGGCCAGTTGATCGAGCAGGAGGTGAAATGAAGCCGCTTCGTGTCCATTCCCGTGCACGGCGCGGCGCGCTGTTGTTTGAAGTGATGCTGGCGGTCGGCATCTTCGCCGCCGGGGTGCTCGCGCTCGGGAAGTGCATGGAGAATCTGCTCCGCGCGGAACGCTTCCGCCGCGAGGAGGCGCTCGCGCAGCGGGTGCTGGCGAATTACCTCGTGCAGATCGAGACCGAGGCGATCCCGCTTGCGGACAAGATGACCGAGCAACTCAAGGGGGCGTGGACAGGGATGACGATGAACATCACGCGCGAGCCGCTGAAACTGACGAACGAAAAGGAGCAGGAACTTTTCGGGCTGTACCGGGTGACGCTCGATCTGACGTGGAAGTCGGGCACCGAGAACATTTCGCGGACGCTGTCGTTCACCACTTACCCGAGGCAGCGATGAAAGGCGCGACCGGTCATCGTTTTCCGCGTGGAGACCGCCAGAAGCGCGGCAGGGGTGGTTTCACGTTGCTGGAGGTCATGATTGCGACGCTGATCCTGTCGCTCACCGCGGTGGGGATGTTCCGCTTCGTGCAGTCCACGATCCGGGCCGTGTCCTATTCGGTCGAGGACACGGAGGAGCAACTCTCCGTTGACCGGCTGGCCGCGCTGGTGCAGGAGGAATTGCACGCACTGCCGTTCCGCGGCCAGTTGACGCTGCAGGGCGAGGGCGTGAAGCTGAACGGCACGGATTTCGATTCGATGGAATGGCGGTCGCGGGGAGGGCCGGGGCTCATGACGACCGCGGCCAGCGGCGA
>JBEBGK010001054.1:0-1791 GCA_040081515.1 Chthoniobacteraceae bacterium | reverse complement strand
TCGAGGGCCTGCTCCGCCTCCAGCGCAAAATCGAAGGCGAGCATTCCTTCCTGGCGCAGAAGCCGGAAGTCGTCGCCGCGCTCAGCTAAACCCGTAGCCGCGCTTGTCAAAGCGCGAGCCGATCTTTCTCCGAAAAATGCCCACGAATCTCGAAGTCCCCGCCGCCGCCAAAACCGCCGCCGCCACGCTCGCGACAAAATTCACCATCCTCTCGCAAAAGGAATTCCGCGGCGAACTCACGCTCACCGTGAATCGCTCGCAGTTCCACGACATCGCCGCATTCCTCCGCGACCAGCTCGGCTACACGTATCTCATCGATGTCAGCAGCGTGGACCACTTCGGCCAGGAGCCGCGCTACGAGGTCGTCTATGAGCTGCAAAATTTTGAGCGCGCCGACCACCTCCGCGTGAAATACACCGTGAGCGAGGACGACGCCACCGCGCCCACCGTCACCGACCTCTGGGCCACCGCCGACTGGCACGAGCGCGAAGTGTTCGACATGATGGGCATCCGGTTCACCGGTCATCCCGACCTGCGCCGCATCCTCATGTGGGAGGGCTACCCGTTCCATCCGCTGCGCAAGGACTTCCCGCTCGCCGGCAAGGATAGCGACACGCCCGACGTCGCCTTCTCCCGCGCCGCCCCGCTCGCCGGCGGCCCCTTCGTCACGTCGCCCACCGGGGGCGACACGCAGGACCGCGAACCGCGCTCGCGCGAGATGGAGTGAAGGTGAGGACGAAGTCGGACTCTCGACATCTCCGCCCTTAGGCTATACTTTCCGCCCATGACCGCCGCCGCCGAAATCCTCGAAATCCCAGAGGTGCGCGCCCGCATTTCGCCGTTCACTGTCGAACAATATCACCAGTTCCCCGAGTTCAACGAAAACGGGAAGCGCACCGAGCTCATCCGCGGAGTTGTCATCGAGAAAATGTCCAAGTCCCCGCTCCACGCCAGCATCGTCTCCGCGCTCTACGACCTTCTGCGCCCGCAGGTGCCGTCCGAGCTCTGGTTGCGCCAGGAACAGCCGCTCACCCTGCGTGATTCCGAGCCAGAGCCCGACATTTCGCTCGTCCGTGGTCGGCGCGAGACATTCGCCACCTGCCATCCCACGACCGCTGCCCTAGTGATCGAAATCGCCGTCTCCTCCGCCGCGGAGGATCGCTCGCTCGCGTCGCTCTACGCTGAGGCTGGGGCGGAGGAATACTGGATCGTTCTGCCCACCCAGCGCCGCGTCGAAGTCTATCGCGGTATCGAAACCGGTGCCTACCGTAGCCGCAGCATCGTCGAAGGTGACGCAACGGTCGAATGCACTGCCGTTCCCGGCGTTCGCGTGGCGCTTGGGGATTTGTTTGGAAAATGAAGCCTCGACCTGTCGCTTTCCATCCGCTGCGAAAGGACTTCCCGCTCGCCGGCGGCCCCTTTGTCACATCGCCCACCGGCGGCGACACGCAGGAACGCGAACCGCGTTCGCGCGAGATGGAGTGAGGCGGGCGCTCGCTCGCCATGCTCATCGAACCCTCAAGCCCGGCGGCGCTCTGCGACGCCATCCGCGCGCATCCGCGCGTGCTCGCGATCGGCGCGCGGACGAAGCCGCGGCTCTCGACCGTCGCCGACGATGTCGCGCTGATTTCCACGCGCGGGCTCAGCGGCATCATCGCCTACGATCCCGGCGAATTCACCTTCACCGCCCTCGCGGGCACGCCGCTGCGCGAAATCCGCGCGGCGCTCGCGGAGCGCGGACAGTATCTGCCATTCGATCCGCCGCTCGTGGATGCTGGCGCGACCATCGGT
>JBEBGK010001053.1:0-1792 GCA_040081515.1 Chthoniobacteraceae bacterium | reverse complement strand
TGCCACTCGACGTTCACCTACTTGCCGGGCCGTAGCGTGATTGATCCGCTGGCAGCCGCCGCGATGGAAACGCGAGTGTTGCTGGAGCGTTTCACCGCGAAGTGTCTCGATAAAACGCAGTTGCCGCAGGTGAAGACGTCTCATGTAAATCAAGTGCGCATCCTCGCGGCGTTGGAACTCGCGCGACACGACGCTGTCACCACGGGCAGACTCCAACCGCTCACCCGGCAGGCTCTCGACCACATCTGGACGCTCCAGCTCGCCGACGGCAGTGTGAAATGGCTGCACGTCGGCGAGGCACCGCAGGCGGTGGATGACTACTGGCCGGTGGGGATGATCGCGCTGGGCGTGGGAAGCGCCCCGGAGAATTACGCGCAGACGGACATGGCGAAAGCCGGCCTCGAAAAACTGCGCGGGTGGCTGCGCGCGCATCCGCCGAAGAACTCACACGAGCGCGGCCTCACGCTCATCGCGCAGTCTGCCATTGGCGGGCTGGTCAGTGACGAGGAGAGGCGTCAGCACATCGAGAAACTGTTTGCCTCACAGCATGAAGACGGCGGCTGGAGTCTCGCCGGGCTTGCCCCGTGGCAGCGACCTGACAAGCAGCCGCTTGATGTGGTTCACAGCGATGGCTACGGCACCGCTTTCACGGCCTATGTGCTCGCCCTCAGTGGCATCGCTCCTACCGAGCCGCGACTGCATCGTGCCATCGAATGGTTGAAGAAAAACCAGCGGCGCAGCGGCGGATGGTTCACCCCATCGCCCTTCAAGCGCGACAAGATCATCAGCAATACCGCCACCTCCTTCGCCGTGCAGGCGCTCGCCTTGTGTGGCGAAATCCAACCCCGCACTGTCAGCGCTGAGGAGTTCGCGGTGGCCCACGCTGCTGCCGAAAAATCCGTGCCGCCCAATGTCTATCTCGCAACCGATCCAAACCGATGAAGAAACCATTCCTCTGCCTAACCACGCTGATGGCGCTCGCACTCACGGCAAGCGCTGAAGACTCCTTGCCCAAGACCTTGATGACGCAGCGCGGCAAGCTGCTGGTCAGCGAGGATTTTGCCAAACCGCTGACACCCTTCACGGGCGTGCCGGTGGGATTCGCCAGTGGCTTCAATGGCTGGCGCTACAACATCAAACCGAAGGCCGGCAAGTGGGAGCAGCTCGACGGCGTCTTCAAAGGCGTCGAGCTGGTGGAGAGCCACCATCCCGCCACCGCGTCCTACGGCATTCAATACAAAGACGCCATCATCCAATGTGAGGTGCGGCTCGACAACGTGCCCGCCGATGGCCGCCCGCATCGCAACATCTTCATCAACATCACGGACACGAAGGACTATCTGTGCCAGTTGAGCGTCGGCACTGGCGGCGTCTTCCTCACGCCATTCGATGCGGCGCGGATCAATCCAGCGAGCAAGCAGCGCGAACGTGGCATCTCTGCGAAAGCACTGCTGCCCGTGAAGCTCGATGTCTGGCATACGCTCGTGATCGAGATCAAGGGCGACGAAGTCGTGGGCACACTCGACGGCAGAAGCATCACCGTCTCGAATCCCCTCATCGGAGCCGACAAACACAGCGTCATGATCGGCGCGGGTATGCAGGGCAGCTTCCGCAACTTCCGGGTCTGGGAGGCCTTGCCGAATCCTGAGTGGCCGAAGAACAAGCAGACGCTCGTGGCGGCGAACAAGCCCCCGCTTCAAGATGTCTTCAAAGCCGAAAAACTCGGCGAACTCGATACAACCATCGGCAAGGCCGTCACCGATGGCATGATCGTCGGTGCCTCGCTCTGGGT
>JBEBGK010001052.1:0-1793 GCA_040081515.1 Chthoniobacteraceae bacterium | reverse complement strand
GATGTTGAGCGGAGGGGGTGCTGACGGTAGCTTTACGCCCTCACTTTTCCGCAGTAAAAACGACCCGCATTTTCCCACTCCCAATGACCGAAGAAACGTCCGCAGAAACGACCGAAAACCAGAACCGGAAAGTCGAGAAGCAGTACAACGCCGACGACCTTCGCACGATGAAGGGGCTGGAGGCGGTGCGCGAGAAGCCGGGTATGTACATCGGCGGCACGGACGAGCGCGCGCTGCATCATTGTATCAATGAGGTGCTCGATAATTCCGTGGATGAATTTCTCGCGGGTCACTGCTCGCACATCGATGTGGCGATTCATTCGGACGGCTCCATTTCCATCAAGGACAACGGGCGCGGCATCCCGGTGGACATCAACAAGGACTCCGGTCTGCCGGGCGTGGAGGTCGCGCTCACGGTGCTGCACACGGGCGGCAAGTACGGGCAGGGGAATTACGAATACTCGGGCGGCACGCACGGCGTCGGCGCGAAGTGCGTGAACGCGGTGAGCGAGTGGTTCAAGGTGGAGGTGCTGCGCGATGGGAAGATTTTCTCCATCGGGTTCGAGCGCGGGAAGACGGTGCAGAAGCTGAAGGTGATCGGCGAGCTGAAGAAGAAGACGACGGGCACCAACATCACGTTCAAGCCCGATCCGCTCATTTTTAAAGAGACGACGGAATACAAGACGGAGCGCATCCGGCACCGGCTGCACGAACTGGCTTACATCAATGCGCCGCTGATTTTCAATTTCATCGACGAGCGCGTGGAAGGGATGAATCCGGAGATGATCCAGCACAAGCGGGGCATCGAGGAGTTCGTGGAGTCGCTTTCGGAGAACAAGGACAAGGTCATCCCGAAGCCGATCGTGTTGAAGGGGCAGAAGGAGAAAATCATCGCGGAGATCGTGTTGCAATACGTGGATACGTACAACGACCAGCTCCTGTGCTTCACGAACGCCATCCCGAATGCGGATGGCGGCACGCACTCGAGCGGCTTCCGTGGTTCGCTCACGCGTGCGGTGAATCAGTACGCGAAGAACAACAATTTACTGAAGGACAAAGATCCCGCGATCTCGGGACCGGATGTGCTGGAGGGAATCGCGGCGGTCATTTCGATCAAGCACCCCGATCCGAAATTCGAGAGCCAGACGAAGGTGAAGCTCATTTCGCCGGAGGTGGAGAGCATCGTCGGGTCGATCACCTACGAGGGGTTGATGGATCACTTTGACCGCAACCCGAACGTCGCCAAGCGTGTGCTCGACAAGTGCCTCATGGCCGCGCGCGCCCGCGAGGCTGCACGCAAGGCCCGCGAGACGGTGCGCAAGTCCGCGCTCACCGGCGGCGGATTGCCGGGCAAGCTTGCGGATTGCTCGGAGCGCGATCCGGATCTCACCGAGCTGTATGTCGTCGAGGGCGATTCCGCAGGCGGCTCGGCGAAGCAGGGGCGCGACCGGCGCTACCAGGCGATCCTGCCGATCAAGGGAAAGATCATCAACGTCGAGAAGGCGCGTCTGGACAAGGTGCTACAGAATACGGAAATCCAGACGCTTATCACAGCCATCGGCACGGGCATCGGCGACGGCGACCAGGAGGGGTCGTTCAAGATGGAGAAGCTGCGCTATGGACGCATTATCATCATGACCGATGCCGACGTGGATGGTTCGCACATTCGCACGCTGCTGCTCACATTCTTCTACCGCCAGATGCCCGAACTCGTGAAGCAGGGCAAAATCTACATCGCCTGCCCGCCGCTCTATAAGATCACGCGGAAAAAGAAGGAGCAGTACGTGGACGAC
>JBEBGK010000156.1:0-7186 GCA_040081515.1 Chthoniobacteraceae bacterium | reverse complement strand
GCCGCACGCCGCTGCTCGTCGAGGATGTCGAGCCTGGTGAACTGCGGTACACGCTGAAGCTCACGGGCTACCGGGATGCGGCGGTCGCGGCCTCGGTGAAGCCGGGGGAGCAGGCGTTCGTCGGCGCGCGTTTCGAGCGACGGCCCGTTCCGCATCGCGGGGAACCGTGGGAGAATCCGCTCGGCATGAAGTTCGTTCCCGTGGGCGATCTGCTCGTCTGTGTGTGGCCGACGCGTGTGCGGGATTACCAAGCCTTTTGCGAGGCGACGGGCCGCGCGAGGCTGCCGGTCGATTTTCCGCAGGGCGACACGCACCCCGTCGTGCGGGTGAACCGCGAGGATGCGCAGGCATTTTGCGAGTGGCTCACGGAGAGTGAGCTGAAGGCGGAACGGCTTGCGGAGGGGCAGGTCTATCGTCTGCCCACCGATGCGGAATGGAGCGCTGCGGCGGGCCTAGCGGTGGAGGGTGGCGCGACGCCCGAGGAACGCGACGGGCGAGTGCGCGATTTCGCTTGGGGACGGACCTGGCCGCCGCCGGCCGGCTCGGGAAATTTTGCCGATGCCTCACTGAGGCGTCCGCCGTGGATCGCAGGGTACAATGACGGCTTTCCGCAGACGTCGCCAGCGGGCAGTTTCCCGGCGAACAAGGCGGGGATTTTCGACATGAGCGGCAATGTGTGGCAGTGGGTCGCGGACAGCTACCACGGCGGCACGGCGCGCAAGGACTGGGGAGTGCTGCGGGGCGGCTCATGGGGCACGAGCAAGCAGGAGGAATTGCGGCTCGGCTACCGCGACGTGGTGGATCGTTCCGAGCGCGACGTGATCTTCGGCTTCCGCTGCGTGCTCGCGCCCGGGGCGGACCGATAACTCCGCTACCCCTCGGCGGCGGCGGCACGGAGATGCCGCGGGATGAAGGCCGCGAGGATCGCGGTGGCGATCAGGCAGCCGATTGCGAGCGCAAGCAGCAACTTCACCTCGCTCCTGCGCGGGGCGGAGTCCACCATCACCGCGACGAGGATGTTCCAGATCGTGATGACCGCGATGCCCGCGGGCAGCGCGCCGCGGCGAATCCGGAGCGAGAAGGTGGCGGTCAGAACCGCGAGCAGCAGCCCCTGGCTGATGACGTAAGTGGTGACGATCACCTCGTCTTCGTCCAAATTCCATCCGTGGCCGCCATGGGTGCGATGCCAGCCCTCATAAATCAGGTAGCCGACACAGAAGAGCGCCGTGGACGGAAGCAGGGCCGGGAGGCAGCCGAGAACTTTCTGCCGGATGAGCCAGCCTGTCGCCCGCGGCAGGCCTGCAAGTCCGGAAAGCGTGAGCATGCGCCGTTCGACTCCGAAGATCCGCGATGCGAGGAGTGCGAGTTCGAGACCGAAGCCCATCGCCGAGAAGACCATGATTTCCTCACCGATGCTCCTCCAGAACCAGGTCCTGCGCTGAGGCGGGGATTCGAAACTTTCGACACCGTAGCATGCGAGGAACACGAGTGCGCACAGCACGACGCGGATCAGCATTCCGCGCCATCCGCCTATGAGGAAATGGAAATCCTTCCATGCCAGCGCGCGGTGCAGTGACGGGCGCCGCCGCCCGCCGATACCGCGGAGGAGGCTGGTGAATTTCCAACGGCGACGCCGGCTCGCGGTCTCGGCGGACGTTGTGCAGAACCGGCTGAACAACAGCCAGGCCAGAAGGAAACAGAAGGCGCCCGCGCCAAGGCTCGACCACGTCTGCGTCCGGACGATCGCCGCGCTGCTTTGTCGCTCGATCAGCATCGCGAGCGCATAGACGGGGTTTGCCTCCATCACCCAGGTGAAGAAGGATTCCAGCGTGTTCTGGGGCACGAGCGCGCCCGGGCGCATCTGCCGGAGCGACGTGAGAATTGCGGCGATCGGGAACAGTGCGAAAACCGTCCCTCCGGTGACGAAGGTGAATATCCCCGCGCGGAGCGTCGTCCGGCAGATCACGGAGCCGAGCAGTGCGAGATTGCACAGGAAGAACGTGGTGGCCCCGAGGATGGCGTAGGCGCCGAGCACCTGGGTGAGGTTCACTCCGCCCAGCGTGATCGCGAGCGTGGTGAAGGGAATCTGGACCGCCAGCAGGAGCGCGGCCCCGAGCAGGCGCGTGGTGCTCTTGCCAAACAGAATCGCAAGCGGGTTGAGGTTCGTCATGCGGAGCAAGGGCAGGGTGTCGTCCTCCTTCTCCTCCGTGATCGCCGATGCGAAAGTGCCCAGCGCCGCGACCGTGATGAACGCGAGGTTCACCATCACCACCATGAGCAAAAATTCCCGGCCCGGCGCCGGGCGACGCGAGAAGTCCCGGTGATTTGCCCAGACGATGAGGAGGATGATGAGGATGAGCGCCGTGCGCAGGATGATCGGCAGGCGCGACCGGGTGTCCTCGCGCACGGACCGGATGAAGAGTGCAAAGAGCGGACGCATTCTCCCCGCTACTCCTCGGCTGCCGCCGCCGCGATCCTCCCGGGAATGCGCGAGGCAAAGATGGCGATGAAGAGCCAGACGATGACCACGCTTGCGCTGAACGAGCGGAGGACACCGGAAAACATGAGGCCGACCAGCAGGTGCCCGAAAAACATCAGGGCGATGCCGGACGCGAGCGCGGAGTGACGCATCCGGAGGGAGAGGTAGGCGACGAGGACCGCAAAGAGAACGTACTCGGATGCGACGAACAGGAACTGTTCTGTGTTGAACAGGCTCGCGCCCTGCCAGGAGGGAAGCGTGCCGGAGTTCACGATGATCGCGACACCGAGGAGATACATCGCGACCGAGGGGATGAATACCGGCAGCGCGCCGAGCACCTTCTGCCCGATCAGCCCGCCCGTGCCGAGCGGTAGCGTAAACAGGCCGCCAAGTGTCTTGCGTTTACGTTCGACGCCGAGAATCCGCACGCCGACGAGCGCGAGTTCCATGCTGAACGCCATGAGGCCGAAGGTGCGAATCGCCACCCCGGTATCGCGCGCCGACATGCTCCACCGGATCTCCCGGGCCCAGAGCATCCAGGCGCCGAGCAGCGCCGTGTAAACTAGCGCGCGAATAACGATCCCGCGGAAGCCTCCGTTCAGGAAATGGAAATCTTTCCACGCGATGGCGAGCGCGCCGGGACGAAAGAACCGCGGGCCGCGTCTCGATGCGCCGCCGGGCTTGACGGCGGGCCGCGGCGCGGCTTCGCCGGAACTGCTGCAGCAGGGGCGGAAAAGGAGCCACGCAAGGCCGAAGGCGATCGCTCCGAGCACCAGCCCCGGCAGGATGGAATCGACTGCAAACGGCAAGCCTCCTCCGCGGGGGAAGATCGATTTCATGAGATCGAACGCCGGATTGATCGAAAGGATCCATTCCATGGCTGCCTGATACCACGGGCGGACTGGAACCTGGCCGCCGACGGTCGAACGGATCCGGCCGGCGAATGCCAGCCCCATGAAGAAGAGAGGCAGAACATAGAGGAGCAGGCCGGTGAGGAGCGTCATCGACGAAGCGCGCTTCGTGCGGCGGCAGATGACGGACCAGAGCAGGCCGACGTTGCAGAGCAGGAAGAGGTATGCGGCGAGGATGCCGTAGGTGCGGAGGATCTGCGGTTGCGCGACGCCGCCGAGCGTGATGCAGAGCATCGTGAACGGCAGTTGCACGGCGAGCAGGAGGAAGCCTTCGAAGAGCCGGGCGGTGCTTTTTCCGAGCAGAATGGCGAGCGGGTTGAGCTTCGTCATTTGCAGGAGCCCGAGGGTGTCCTCCTCCTTTTCCTCCGTGATCGCGGAGGGAAACGTGCTCAGTCCGAACACGGTGATGGTGAAGAAGTTCACCCAGGCGAGGATCTGTAGCACTTGGAGACCCGGCGCTGAAAGGAGCGGCAGGTTCCGCGTGGTCGAGCCGATGAAAAGCAGGATGAGCAGCACGATGCCGGCCCGGCTCAGCGATGTGAACTTTGTCCGCGATTGCTCCCGCAACGAACGGGCGAACAGGGCAAAGAGCGGACGGAGGAAAGTCATGGAAACAGCGGGCTGGTGCGCGCTACGCCCGCACTCCGGGCTCGGTGAGATCCATGAACGCCTGATTCAGGTGTTTCACTTCCTCGTGGAATCCGGTGATGACGGCGCCCGAGGCGAGCGCGGCCTGGAGGATCGCGTTCGGGGTCAGTTGGGCCGGATCGAACTGCACGCTGTAGTGCGACTTCCCCTCTTCGGACTGCTGCACGCGGGTGATCCCTGGCAGCGCGGACAGCGCGGCGACGAGGGGAGCATGCTCCTCGCGCAGCTTCAGCACGTAGGCGTCGCCGGCGCTGCCCCCCGTGGTCAGTCCCCGCATGGTGCCGGTGTATTTCACCGAGCCACGGTCGAGGATCGTCACCGCGTCGCACAGCTCGGCGAGTTCGCTCAGGATGTGGCTCGAGATGAAGATGGTCTTACCGAGCCGGCGCAGTTCCATGAGGATCTCCATGAGTTCGATGCGCGCCCGCGGGTCGAGTCCGCTGGCCGGTTCGTCGAGCAGGAGCAGGTCGGGATCATGCACGAGCACGCGCGCGAGCGAGACGCGCTGCTGCATTCCGCGCGAGAGGCCCTGGATGAAGTCATCCTTTCTCCCCGCCATGTCGGTGAGCGCGAGGACGTCGGCGATCGTCTTGTCCCGCTGCGTCTGGCTGAGTCCGTACGCGGCTCCGAAGAAATCGAGATACTCAAAGACGGTCATCTGCCGGTACATCGAGAAGTGATCGGGCATGTAGCCGATCTTCCGGCGCACCTGGCTGCGCTCGCGGTAGATGTCGCGGTTGAAGACGGAGACGAATCCACCCTGCGGAGGGAGCAGCGTTGCGAGGACTTTGAGCGTCGTGGTCTTGCCCGCGCCGTTCGGTCCCACGAAGCCGTGGATGCTCTGCCGCTGCACGGTGAACGTGACGTTGTCCACCGCGACGTGCGTCTTGTAGGCGTGCCGGAAGTTGCGGATGTCGATGACGGGAGCGGTTTCCATGGGTGGGTGGGTCTTACGGTTTGAAAAGATCCTGCACGTAGAGGACGTACTGCCGTCCGGCCTGGAACTGGTCGCTCTTCAAGGCGAAGGCCGCCGGGGCCTCCGCATAGACCAGCAGGCGCGTGCGATCACCCGACAGCCGGGGCGACGCGATGTAGTTCCGAAGATACACCTTTTCGCCATTCGCCCGGCTGATCAGGACGGGGTGGAGGGCGCGCAGCCGCGAGACGATCGCCTCCGCGTCGCCGAAGTCGCCGCCAGCCCAGCTGTGCATGGTGTCATGGAACTGCTGTTTGCCGAAGAAGACGGCGGGCGAATTGCGCGCGCTCTTGCGCTGCAAATTGAAGCCGTCATTCGTCAACTCGAGATCGCTGTAGTCCCCGCCGTGCTCGAGGACGGCCGCGATCGTGCGCTGCCGGATGCCGGGGTCCGCCTTGATCCGCAGCGTCCACAATTTCCCGACGTTGTCCGTTTTCCAATCCTCCACCGTGAACCCCTGGGCGCCCGTCGCGACCACGCCGCGGTGCAGGAATGGCCGGGACGAGAACAGCGGCATGTCCGCCTCGAAATGCGAATCCTTCCCCGTGACGACCGAGCCGCGGACGGACTCGCCCTCGCCGAGCGCGGCATAGAGATGGCCGCCGCCCGGGTGCTCGAAGCGGTAGAGATCGCCGCTGGTCGCAAAAGGATGCACCCACTCCTGCACGTCGTATCTCCCGCCGCCGAGCGCACGGGCGATCGACAGTGAGTGGTAGATCTGCTTTTCTCCGTAGCCGCGCCGGCCGACGACGGTGAAGAGCCACGCAAAGACGGCCACCGTCGCGATCAGGCCGCCAAGCAGCAGCCGGTAGTCGCGTTTTCGCAGTAGGTAGAACGCCGGGCCGATGAGCAGCACGTACACCGCGGTGAGCAGGTAAATGAGGCTCCAGTTGATGTTCGGCCGTGTGATGGAGGCGAGTTTCCGAAACAGGAAGCCGTCGAGATCGTAGATGCTGCCTTCCTTGTTCTCCTTGAGTTCCGGTGTCGGAAAGCCTGCGTCTTTCAGGAACTGCTCGGTCATTTCCGCGCGCGGAACGCGATGCCGGACCACGAGGCCCGCGCCGAGGAATCCCCGATCGCCCTCGACGTTCAGCGGCGCGAATTCCTCCGTGAACCGGGGCTGCGCCCCGTCCGGCCCCGGCAGCAGATGGACGATTCCGCCCCGCATCACCCAGTCCAGGAAAGCCTGGCGGCGCGGGCCTTCCCAGCGCGGCTGGTGATCGAGCACGACCGCGTGCAATGCATCGGTGGCGGAGACGGTGGCGGGGAAGAGGTTCTCCGGGAAAAGCCGCATCCGTGCGGCGCGCATCCCCAGGGCATTGGGATCGGCGAGCAGCACGGTCGCGGGCGGTCCGGAATTCGGGCGGTTGATTTCGATCTCACCCCGCTCGGTGCCATCCCACGCAAGCCGCCACGAAGGGGTGTAGCTCCCGATGTAGGGATGGAATTGCACCCAGCGGCTGGTCCCCGGCGCCAGGTAAACGGGCTGTTCGTACGGCGCGGAGGATCGCGTGCCGAGGCCACCGGCATCGTCGAGCACCAGATTACCTTCGAAGGGCTTCCCACTCCGGTTGCTGACCTCGAATGAAATCACGTTGAAACATCCCGATACCACCGTGCCGTCGAAGCCCCAGACCGGCGGTCCCACATCGAGCGCCGCGACATTGCACGCGGCGAGGATCGTTGACAGCGCGGCGAGCAGAAGAGGCGAGGAAAGCTTCACGAGCCGCGGACCATGGCAGACGCGATGGAAAAAGTGGAGCGGCAAACAGCGCGCATCATTCTACCTGCCCGCCCTCCGCATCCACCGGTCCGCCATGTGCAGGCAAAGCCACCGCACGAAGGCGAGGACGAGGGCGTATGCGACGAAATTGCACGCGATGATCACCCACGGTTCGCGAGCATCGGCGATCCAGAGCAACTTGCTGGCGAATGGGTCGATAATATCATCGAGCCGTCCGGATCGGTTGGCATCGAGGATGCCGGCCGGGCTCAGCAACGAGGGCCAGGACCCGCGCTCATCCGAACTCCACGAGGGCCACGCCATCGAGAGAACCAGTTTCGGCATGATGAACCAGGCGGCGAAAAACAGGAGTGCGACGATCGTCGCCTTTGCCCGCGCCCGCAGCCACAGGGCAATGAACAACGACGTCCAGATGATTAGCGGCGGGT
>JBEBGK010001051.1:0-1796 GCA_040081515.1 Chthoniobacteraceae bacterium | reverse complement strand
ATTACACCGACAACCAGGGCCCGTGGCATGGCGCGAGTGCGCTGCAACACCTCGTTCCCGGCAGCTTCCAAGGCCACCCCGGTGGCAACGAATGGTATTCGCTCGCGCCGAACATGGGACCGCGCCCGATCGATCCGATCCCCGAGGCTTTCCAAAACGGACGCAAGAAGGGCGACAAATCGCAGGCCGATCCCGACCGCATGGTCGCCGAGCGCAGGCGCATCAAGGAACTCGTCCCGCCAGTCGTGTATATGGTGCATGGAAAAATCGGCAACTCGTCGTCCTTCATCGTGCCGGACATCAGTGGCGGAAAATTCGGCCCCTTTGAGAAACAGCTCTTCGTCGCCGACCAGAGCCACTCGAACATTTCCCGCGTCTTCATCGAGGAAGTGAACGGCATCAAGCAGGGCGTCGTCTTCCCGTTCCGGAAGGGCTTCAAGTCCGGCCTCATCGGCGGACGCATGAACGACAAGGGCCAGATCTTCGCCGGCGGCAGCGACCGCGGCTGGGGCGCGAAAGGCGGCGCACCGTTTTCATTCGAGCGCCTCGACTGGACCGGCAAGGTGCCCTTCGAAGTCCACGAGATGCGCGCCAAGCCCGACGGCTTCGAGCTCACCTTCACACAGCCCGTCGATGAGAAAACCGCCGGCGACGTCGCGAGCTACTCCGCGCGGCAGTTCACCTACGCCTACCGCGAGGCCTACGGTGGCGACGAAGTGGACATCAAGACCCCGAGAATCACCAAGGCCACCGTGGGCGCCGACAAGAAATCCGTGCGCCTCACCTTCGACAATCTCACGCAAGGCGACATCCATGAACTGCATCTCGACGGCGTGCGCTCCGCCGACGGCAAGCCCGTGCTGCACCCGGTCGGCTATTACACGCTGAACGAGATCCCGGGGAAATAGGCCTCCCGTCGCTCCCCGGTCCGGCGGCGGAGGAAGCCCGCGTTTTCCCCAAGTCCCCGCTTGGCAAGTGCGGGCGGCACGCTATTTTCGCGCCCCTTTCATTTCCGGGAACCATCATGAACGTCGCTTTCGAAACACTGCCAAACTGCATCGCCAACCTTCGCATCGAGGTGGATCCGCCGGATGTGGAGAAGAAACTCGGCGAGGTCGCCAGCCAATATACCAAGCTCGCGAAGCTGCCGGGCTTCCGCCAGGGCAAGGCGCCGCGCGCTGTCGTCGAGAAGAAATTCGGCAAGGAAATCCGCGAGGAAGTCACCCGGCAGGTGCTCAGCGACGCGTGCAGGAACGCCATCCAGGAGCGAAAGCTCCGCGTGCTCTCGCTGGCGGATGTCGAGGACGTCGAGTGGGGTGACGACAAGTCGCTGAAGTTCCGCGCGACGCTCGTCCTGCAGCCGGACTTCGACACGCCGGACTACAAGGGCATCCCCGTGACGGTGCCCTCGTCGGAGGTGAAGGAGGAGGAGGTGGACGAATCGATCGAGTCGCTCCGGGAGCAGCAGGCGGATTTTCCCGATGTGTCGCCCGCGCGGCCGCTCGAGATGGGCGACTACGCGGTCGTGGACTACGACGGCACGATCGAGGGCGACCCGGTGCACGTGAAGTTTCCGAAGGCCGGCAAGCCGCTTTCGCACAACAAGGATTTCTGGATCAAGATGACCGACGAGGCGTTCTTCCCGGGATACTGCGCGCAGCTCACCGGCATGAACATCGGCGGGACGCGCGAGTTCGACATCGCCGTGCCGGAGGATTTCCCGGTCGAGGGGATGCCGGGCGCGAAGATTCACTACAAGGTGACGCTGCGCGGGGTGAAGATGCGCACGCTGCCGG
>JBEBGK010000155.1:0-7192 GCA_040081515.1 Chthoniobacteraceae bacterium | reverse complement strand
GGTGTGCGCTACAAGCTGCCGCAGGGATTCCACTTCGGCGTGGATGACCCGGAGCCGTACGAGATCGTCGCGCTGCCCACGCGCACGGGTGAGACCGGCCCGAGTGGACCGCCGACTCCGGGCAATGGCTCGGGCCGCGTGCGTGAGGGCGCGTCAGTCGGCTTCTCGGATCTGCCAGCGCTCTCGTTTCCGTACCGATACAAGGTGAAGCTCAAGCGATTCGGCTACCACGACAAGACGTTCTATTTCTCCGCCAACGCAGCGGGCGACCTCACGCCGGTGAACCCGGACATCAATCTCGACTTCGTGATGGAGACGAACATCTGGATCTACGTCGTGAGCGACGAATATGCGGCGCTCAATGTCCTCGGCGGCACGAAGGTTCGGCTGCAAGGAATCGCGGGCACGGCGACCGAGGGGATCGATCACGAGGTCGCCACCGACATGATCCCCGGCGATGCCGGCTACCCGCTCGGCGTGCACCGTGCGGCGTTTGGAGTCGTCTTGCCGGGACGCTACCGCGTGAGCGTGGATTCGCTCACCATCCCGCCGCCGAAGCCCGCGCTCGACGGCGCGCCGTACGAGCTGCGCTGCCGGTTTCGCGGCAGCGACACGATCGATGTGAATCTCGGCGCGCTCACGAAGCATGAGCTGAAGGTGAAGGTCGAACCCGCGACGATCCGCGGGCGGCTCTTCGCGGCGGATGAGCGCGCGACGCTCAATATTGGCGCGGCGGAGATCCAGGATCCGTTTTTCGCGTATCGCGGCCCGCTCTACGGGCCGAAGGTGCAGACGGGCATCACCTTTTCCGAGAGCGCATTCGCGGGGCAGCTCATGCCGGGACTGAAGGTCGTCTCGTTCGACACGGATGGCGCGGGGCGTTTCATCGCGAAGGTGCGGCCTGGATACTACGGGTTCAAGATTCCCACGATGGCGGATTACTGGGGCAGCAATTTCGACTGGGTGAACACCGCGAGCGGCGAGCAATTCCACAAAGGCTGGTGCTACGACATCGATCCGATCGTCCTGCCGGGCGGCATGCCGAGCACGGCGTATCACAATCTCGGCGTGCCCGTCCGCAGCGGCGATGACATCAATCTCGATCTGTACGTGCGCAAGCAGCGCTACTACGTGCGCGGAACCGTGGGCGGTGACACGGACAACCCGGTCGTGAATGCCTGGGTGATGGCGAACCCGACGGAGCTGACGATTCAAAGTCTCCCATTCAGCGAACTCGCGAACTCCGGCACGGTCACGCTCGACGCCGTCACGCAGCCGCTCGATCAGCGCAGCGACTTCGGCTTCACCGGCACGCGCGCGCCCGGCACGGGTGCCGGCTATAGCTTCACTCCCGTGGGCCCCGGCGCACACTCGCTGTCGTTCACGCAGGCGAGCCACACGTTCACCAATACGTTCGGCGGACCGCCGCCGAAGAGCTTCACGATGCCCGACCTGCTTTTTCCGGGCGGCTCGCTGGTGGCGACGGACATCCCGCTCGAATACATCGGCAACAGCGCGCTCGGGAACCCGTGGACCTCGACCTACACGGGCGCGGACACGGTGAAGTTCGTATTCTACGACAACAACGACGTCTTCGTGGGTGAGAAAACCTACCCGGAATACTTCCGCGTGAGCGACCTCGGGAGCCGGCTCTTTTTCAAGAGCGGCGGCGCGCAGTTCAAAATGCGCCCGGGCACGTGGACCCTGTTCGTCACGGACGGAGTGAAATGGTACGAGCGCACCGTCCCCTCGACGAACACCGGAACCGAACATGTCTTCGACATTTTCACCCGGACCGCTGACGCCGTGCCGCGGCCCACGCAGAGCTACACGCTGAAAGTGAAAGCCTTTGCCGACGGCGATCCCACGCACGCCATCGGAGGCGCGACGGTGACATTCGGAGCTGGCGTTTCGGCGGTCACGAGCGCATCGGGCACCGTGGATCTCACCGCCCAGACGGGTGGCTACGTCCCGCTGACTGTCACCCATCCGGTGTGGGCCTGGGTGGGATCGAGCGCATACGACGCGTCGTACGCCTTCGTCGCGGGCGTGCCGGAAATCACCATCACCGTCCGCCTTTCACGCGGGATGCTCGTGAAGGGCACGGTGAGAGCCCTCCGCCTGCCGCCGAGCGTGGACTCGGACCCGCTGCCGGATGCGGAGGTCGTCATCTCGAACCGCTTCGGCACGCGCCTCGCGACGCTCACGACGGACGTGGCCGGAAAATTCGGCGAGACGCCCGTGTATGCGCTGCCGTTCGCGGAGGCGGGGTTCATCGATATCAATCATCCCGGCCACTACCCGCAGCGGTTCCGCTTCGCGACGAACGACACCGGCGCGCCCGGCTCGCCGGTGACGATCACGCAGGCGGTGACGCTCACGCCATTTGCCCCGCCGGTGATCTCGGTGAAATCCATCAACCGTCTCGGCCCATTCCTCCCCGGCGTGAGCAAGAGCGGCAGTGCCGGCACGCTCGGAAACGATCCCGATCTGCTCGGGATGTTCACCGTCACCGCGGTGGCAAACCCCATCGAGATCACGCTGCCGAAATACGATCTCTCCAGCGGCGCGAGCGGCGGCACCGAGATGTTCACGCTCAGCGACAGCATCGAGGAAATCCTCCTCGTGGATCCGCGCAGCTATCCCGTGAATCCGATGACGGATCCCGCCATGGACGAACCGCCGCCGCTCACGATCGATGCGAGATTCTATGACTCGATGCGCGCCTACATGCGCTCGGTCGGCGGAGTGAGCGGCTCCCCGGCGAAGCCCAACATGTTCGTGAGTCGCGCGACTTCCTATGTGCCCGGACTCGGCGCGGGCGAACTCATCGGCACCGGCGAGGTGCCCGTGTGGAAACTGCCGTCCGGCGCGTTCAAGCCCTACGCCATCGTCCGCACGCGCAACGGTGCGTGGAATTACGCCCGCATCGAATTCACCGGCTTCGACGACTACAAACAGCTCTACGGCCTCAAGCTTCCGACGTGGGCTGCGGGCCTCGCGGACATCGTCGGCACCGTCTCCGCGGCGGAATCGCTCACGCCCGATGTGGCGAAGGAACAGATCACCAAAATCATGCCCGAGGGTCTGATGAAGGCGCTGCCGAAAATCTCGGGGACGATCGAAACGGATGGCGCGGGCTTTTTCACCTACACGTACTCCATCGCCAACGAACTCGAGGACGGCATGGACCTGCCCGGCACCGGCTGGCTCGCGCTGTTGCCGGGCTTCGAGGGATTCAGCGTCGAGGGTGGCGCGATTCTCAAGCTCGAAGGCCGCGACGGGACCAATCCGCGGGGACGCATCTCGCTCAATGCCGGCGCGAGTGGCTCGCTCGAATTGAAGCCGGACGTCGAGGACTTCATCCCGAAGAGCTTCCCAAAGGCCGCGCGCAAGGCGCTCGCAAAGAAAGTGGACGCGAAGTTTTCCATCTTCGGCTCCTTGGACGTGAACGGGCACACGACCTTCACGCCCGGTGGTCCGCTCGAAGTCTCCGCGACGCTCGACACGTTCGGCTCGATTACGGGCAACCTTGAATTCAACGTGACCGAGTTCATCGAGAAAGTCCCGCACGTCGGCCAGGTCGTCACCGCGCTCAACGCGATTGACGAGAATGCCGTCGTAGTCACCGCCACGCTCGATCTGATGACCGGTGTGCAGCACCAACTCAGCTTCTCGACGGAATTCCCGCGCAACGTCGAATTCCCCGCTGGCGGCAGCATCGCGCTGCCCGCGGGCGACGACTCGTATCACACGCTGCGCCGCAGCTATCTCGGGACGAAGTTTGATCCGCTCGCGGGAAAAACGCAGACGTGGCTGGAGACGAACTTTTACCTCTACGCCGCCGTTGGTCTCGGCTTCGACATTGGCGGTTTCGCCGGTGCCAAGGGCGAGCTCCGGCTCACGGGGCAGGAGCGGTATTTCCCGCGCGCGCCCGAGCCGGTGCCCTCGATGAAAATCACGATGAACGCCTTTGGCGACTGGCCGCTCCTCAAGCGCATCGAAGGCTCGCTGAACGCCTACGTCACCGCCTACCTTGACGTGTGGGTGACGAAGCTCGAGAAGTCCTGGGAGTGGGAGCTGATCACGATCGATCACCAGTTCAATTCCGCGCCGTTTTTCGATCTCGTCAAAATCAACATCAGCAACACCACGAGGACCGTCGCCGGCGGCACGCCCGCGACATTCACCAGCCTCGCGCCCGCGCCCATCCGCGGCCTCTACGCGCTCAGCAATTACGCGACCGCTTCCGCCGCGGGCGATCTCCTCGCATTTGTGGACATCGCACCCGGCACCGGCGCGATGGTGCTGAAGGTCGCCAAACGCACCGGGCCGCTCACATGGGGCGCGCCCGTCACCGTGGCCACCACCACCGGCGCGGTGCTGCGTCCTCAAATGGTCACGCTCCCCGGCGGTGGCGCGATGCTCGTGTGGACCGAGATCGCGCCGGGAGACACGGGCGATGCCACACCGCCGAGCATCTTGAAATTCTCGACCACCGCCGACGGCGTCGCGTGGTCTCCGCCGGGCACCGTCGCCTCGCTCTCCGGTGTCGCAGCGGACTCGCGCCTTTTCACTCTCCCTGCGGGAAAGGTCGGCCTCGTCTTCATCGAGTCCGACGCCGGCCCCGGCACAGAGACCTACGACGTAAAAGCGGTGCCCTTCATTGCCGGTGCGTGGGGCGTCGTCGCGACGGTGCTCGATGACACCGTGCTGCGCGCCTTCGACGCGACCGGTCCCGGCGCGGCGGGCACCACGCCCGCGCAGATCGCATACGTGGATTCCGCGAGTGCGCTCAAGGCGATCGCGTGGGACGGCACCGTTGCATTGCCACCAGTGACCATCGCCACGACTGATGCCGCCGCGCCGCTCGCGCTCACCAGCGGTCCGGACGACACATTCGTCCTCGCGAACGGCTTCACCACCGGTGCCGGCCTCGGCCTTTCCAAACTGGTCGGCCCCGGACCGTGGACCAGCCTCAGTACGCTGGTCGCAGTCACTCCCGCGCATGCCACAGTGCTCGCCACCACGGTCGGTGCGACCACGCGCTACGTCGCCGCATGGTCCGGCGGCGCTGCTCCCGCGACGCTGCACTACGCATGGTTCGACGGCAGCGGCGCGACGCTGCTCGGGCCATTCGACCTCACGAAGACCGTGAAGGGCGCCTATCGCTCGTTGCGCGCGCTATCGCATGCCGGCACACACGAGGCGACGCTCTTCGCGCAATTCGACAACGGCACCGGCACGCTCGAACTCCGCACATTCGACGTGAGTCTCACCGACGGTGCGATCAACCGCGACCGCGACGGCGACACACTGGATGACCGCGCCGAGCTTCGCATCGTGGATCACAACACGGCGGACGCGATCGTCTCCATCGACGATGTGCTCGCGGGCGCGGACTTCGACGGCGACGGATACTCGAATGGCACCGAACTCGCCGCCGGCACCGATCCGGCGGTCGCCGGAAGTTTCCCCGGCCAGACCGTCGGCGCGTCGGTGGTCCTCAGCGAATGCCACGAGTTCGGCACCGTCCCGGCACGGATCGTCATTTTCCGCACGGGCAACGCCAACGTGCCGCTGACCGTCCACTACACGATGGCCGGCAGCGCCACGAACGGCACCGACTACAAGACACTCGTCGGCACATTCACGCTGCCCCTCGGCGTGTATTCCGGCGAACTCGAAATCGCACCGACCGGCGACACGATCGCGGAAGGAAGCGAGACGGCCATGCTCAGCATCACGCCCGACGCGGCGTACACCGTCTCCGCCACTTCGCCTTCTGCGACCGTGACGATCAAGGATCTGCCGATGGACGAATGGCGCTTCGCAAACTTCACCGCCGCCGAACTGCTCAACGCCGCCATCAGCGGCGACCTCGCCGACGCCGAGGGCGACGGCCTGTTCAATTTGCTCGAATACGGCTTCGACCTCCCGCCGAAGACCCCGGCGACATCAGGCACTCCAGTTCCCGTCGCGCTCGTTCATCCCACGACGAGCGCGCTGCACCTCGGTCTCATCTATGTCCGCCGGAAGGATGCGCTCGACCTCGTCTTTGAACACGAGATTACCGAAGGCCTGCTGACTTGGCGCGCCGCCGGGGTCGAGGTCCAGACCGTGAGCATCACCGACAATCTCGACGGAACCGAGACTGTCGTCCTCCGCGATACCACGCCATTCTCCGGCAATCCGAAGCGCTTCCTCCGTGTGAAGATTCGGCGCTACTCGCCATAAGGGCGTCTCGGGAAGAATCCGTTCCATCGCGCGTGGCTGGTCCCGGCCTTGACTGAAATCATACGCGCCCGATTCCCTCTCGAGTTTTCCGAGTTGGATGTTTCCCGCAATTGGCCCAAAGGTTTCCCCAACCTTTCATGAAATCCCTCCTGATCCTTTTCGTGTTCGCAACTGCGATCTTCGCCGCCGTCACCGACGAGCCTGTCGAAGACCGCAAGGTCAAGGACGCGCTGCTGAAGTTTGCCGAGGCGCAACTCGACGCGGGCAGGACGGTGAAGCTGGATGCGCTCAGGGCGCAACTCAGCCGGCGCCGCTGCCAGGTCGAACTCCCAAAAATCGGAACACAGAGCGAGCCGCTTCCCATCGCCGCGCCGAAGGTCCGCAAGGCGGTCGCCGCAATCGGGGGTCTCTACAAGTGCAAGAAATGCACGAGCTGGCATGTCTCCGCCGCGACCGGCTTTTTCATCTCCGCCGACGGTGTCCTCGTCACCAATCACCACGTCGTCGCCAGCACCGACAAGGAAACACTGGTTGTCCTGGCCGGCGATGGACGGATGGCCGTCGTCACCGAAGTCCTCGCTGCCGACCCCATCGCCGACATCGCGATCCTGCGTTGCAGCGGCAACGGTTTCTCCGCGCTCCCGCTCAGCGCAGACGCGCCGGCGGGCACGCCGGTGGGCGTGTGGAGTCACCCCGATTCCCACTTCTTTACGCTCAGCGCGGGCATCGTCTCGCGGCGTTTCCTCGTTCGAAAGCCCGGCGGCTCCGCCGAGGGCCTCGCCATCACCGCCGACTACGCGCGCGGCTCGAGCGGCGGGCCGGTTTTCGACGATCGCGGCAACGTCGTCGCCATGGTGGCGAACACCGACAGCGTTTACTACACCGAGGAGAGCGGCCAGCAGAAGAACCTCCAGATGGTTTTCAAAAACTGCGTCTCCGCCCGCAGCATCCTCGC
>JBEBGK010001050.1:0-1797 GCA_040081515.1 Chthoniobacteraceae bacterium | reverse complement strand
CGTCACGCGCTGCTCTGCGCCGGAATCCGGCAGCGGGATCATCGTCTGCCCGCTGTCCGCCGCGGGCCGCAGCGGGAACGTGATGTAGCGCCAGCCCTTCCACGTGATCGGCTCGCCGCGCACCTGATGCACCTGCCCCGTCGCATCGCGCAGGCGGATGCACGGCGTGCCGCCCCGCCCGTCGCCATGCACCCAGATGCCGAACGCCTGAGGCTCGCCCACGATCTTCCGCGCCGCCGCGTCCTTCGGCTCGATGCGGACAAATTTCCACCGCGCGCCGAACCGGTAGCGCAGCCCCACGCTCGGCGTCCCCGACACCGAAGCCCCCTCCGCCGGCTGCCCGTCCGCGAGGCTCTGCGTGCTGGCGACTGCGTTGTCGCCGTCAGCATGGAGCAAGAGCGATGAAGACTTGCCCCACCCTACGGAACGCACGTCTCTGAGGTTCGTTGGACACCCGCCGAACTCCGAAAAAACGATAGCCGTGTCTTCCAGCTGTGTTTCGTCTACTCCACTGAAGCTGATCGTCCTTTGCGTTTCGCCGCGTTTGAATTCGATATTCGTTTCGGCATAACCAAAGCCGACATCGCTTTCCCAACGTTCAAGTGAAGCTTTGCTTGAAAAGGGTTCTCCGGTCGAGTTGGACACCTCGAACGTCAACGTCATCGCATCTCGAAAGGGCTTCAGTTCGTATTTCGGATCGACAGCGCGCGTTACCGCCACGAGTTTTTCCAGGGATTTCTTATCGTATTTCTCCCACCACCGATCTTCGCTGCCACCCTGGACGCTGACGAATCGAACACGGAGCGGATTAAGCGGGAGAGTTCGCTCAGCTTGGAACAGAAGAATGCGCTCGCTTCCGTACAGGCACTCGAATGGAACTTCTTCGACTACCAAGGAGGGCGCGCGCCTAATCCCGGATGGCCGGCTACGGACAACCCGTTCGGATGGAGCAGCAAACACCGCGTTCTCCGCGTAAGCCGCCTCTCGCTGTCCTGGATCCCAAGGCTCCGTATGCAACTGATCCAAGAGCTTCCATCCGTTTAGCAGAAGTCGGTGGTCGAGCAAATTGGTGAACACAATCTCGAATTGATAATTGTGCGGTCCATTCGCGACTGTTTCGAGCGGGAGTCGCTGCCAGCCCCGCACGATTTTCGGAAGTTTTTCGAGGGACGAGTATTGCCGGAATACCGGTACATCAGTGAGTGCAAACTTCCACGGCGTCTTGCCCCAGTCTGGATGATCAATGCCGGACTCATCCTTTGGTGCGGCTTTGAGTGAATCATCCAGTCCGGGTACGCTGGGTGCGCCGCCCGGTGCAACTGCTGGCGCAGTTGCCGCCGGAGGCAACTCGTCATTCCGGTCCTTGAATTGTGGACCGACTTTCTTTCCGGCAATATCTACGCTGCGGCTGGGGTGAGCCTTGCCGGGGAGCTTCACTTTGGGCGTCTGTGAATCGTGGGATTTCCAGCACACGAATGCGTGTTTTTCACCTCCCGCCCAGAACTCGACGTGCGGAGAAATGTCAGCGCTGGGTTCAACGAGCTCCTTGTCGAACCGCATCCCTTTCAACTCCTCGCTCATCACCTTCATCGCCGTGTAGGCCGCCTTCGGCTCGAAGGGCTGCTTCGCATCGCCGGTTGGTTTGCGGCGGACGATGCCGAAGCGGTGCTCGGCTTCCTTCGGGTCGTCGCCGTCGTCGCGCCAGTCATACCAGATGCTCAGCGGGATGTCGTTGGCCACGTTCATGAGGAACATGCGCGGGAGGTATTTCGCCTGCGTGGCCTCGCGCGCGGCCTC
>JBEBGK010001049.1:0-1799 GCA_040081515.1 Chthoniobacteraceae bacterium | reverse complement strand
GCGGGCTACATCGTCTTCTTTGAAAACCTCTCCGGCCCGAAGGTCGAGAAACCCAAGTGGGCCGCGCCGAAAAACCTCGAAGCCGATGGCAAAGTTATCCGCCCGATGGCCGGCCCGAACGGCAGCATACAGGGACCGTGCGAAGCGAAGTGGGGCTACACGACCTTGAGCATCGCGGATTGGGACGGCGACGCTCTGCCCGACATCCTGATGAACTCCATCCTCGGAAAAGTCGTGTGGTTCAAAAACATCGGCCCGCGCACCGCGCCGAAGCTCGCCGCCGCGCAGCCCATCGAAGTCGAGTGGGACGGCCCGCAGCCTGCGCTTGCCTACGGCTGGCTCCGCCCCGAAGGCAAGGCGCTGCTCACGCAATGGCGCACCACGCCCGTCGCCGTGGATTGGAATCGCGACGGCCTCACCGATCTCGTGATGCTCGACCAGGAAGGCTACCTCGCCTTCTTCGAGCGCGCGAAACGCGACGGCAAACTTGTGCTGCTCCCGCCAAAGCGTGTGCTCTGCGACGAAAAGGGAGCGCCGCTCCTCCTGAGCAAAGGAACCGCCGGCAAAAGCGGCCGTCGCAAGATCTGCATCGTCGATTGGGACGGCGACGGGAAACTCGACATCCTGCTCAATTCATCGAGCGCCAATTTTCTCCGACAGGTGGAGGCGCGCGACGGCAAGTGGTTCTTCAAGGACGAGGGTGCGCTCGTGCAGCAGAACATCGAAGGCCACGACGTGAGTCCGACCGTCGTGGACTTCAACGGCGACGGCATTCCCGACTTTCTCGGCGGCGCGGAGGACGGGCGCTTCTACCACCTGAAAAATCCCCGCACGAAATGAATCCCGGCACCGCATTTGACCGTGTATGCAAAGTCCGATACTCTATGCCCCATGAAGCCGCCAATCTACCTGACCGACCCGAAGGAGATCCGCAAAGCGCGCTCGACTCAGCCGCGCGCCACCTTGCAGCGACTCCTCCGCCAGGAGGCGGAACTGCGCTCGGCAGCCGAGAAGTTTTCCGCCGACGCCAGGAACGCGACCTCGTCGCGTGGGCGGAAGAGAACGGCCGCCTAATTTCACCCGGCAGTTATCTGCCCGGCCTTCGTCCCGGTGGAGAGGAGCATCGAATCGCGACGCCCGGTGACCTTTCGCGATACTGGAAGGCGACGCATCCCGGACGCTGTGGCTTCACGGTCGTGTGCGGTGACGAGACGGGTGGGCAGCCTGAACTGACGCACGCCCTGCCGCTGGAGTATCTCGAACGGCTCCGGTTGCAGAATAGTCTTTTTGCGGATGATATCCGACTTGAGGGCGTCGCCCGGGAGGATGGGAAGCTTGTGATTGTCACTTCGCAGGAGGCAATCCTCGGCTCTCCGGTGACGGATGAAGAGATGACCACCTTTATGGAGAAGCTGTGGTTCAAGCCGCTGCGCGGCCTGTCGCTCGGGCGGCGCGGTGCGCTCGCGTTCTACCGCGACCTCGATGAAGTGGCGGCGTTCGATGCGCACCCGGGAAATATTTTGAAGGACGACCACGGCGTGGTGCTGCCGATCGATCTGGTTCTCCTCCGCGTGGACGAGGGATTGCAGAAGGCCTTTGCGCCGCATCTCGAATGAATTCTCGCCGATGAGCCGCAAGCCAGCATCCACTCGCGCCGCTTCGCCAGGGCGTGTCGGCAAACTCGTGCGTGACGACGGAGCGGGGCGAACGCAAGGAGTCGGGGCGCCCCCGCCCCGACGCACAACACGGGGCGAGGACGCCCCTGCTCCTTGGCGGATTCGCCGCTCGCACGATCCCCA
>JBEBGK010001048.1:0-1800 GCA_040081515.1 Chthoniobacteraceae bacterium | reverse complement strand
GTCCCGGACGGTGCTCGTGACGGACGCGATGGCGGCGGCCGGCGCGGTGGACCGGGCCGGCGACACGTGCGTGCTCGCGCGGTGGAAGGGCGGGGAATTGAAAGTCCTCGCCACGATGCGCGGCAAGCGTGTGCTCTGGGCGGAATGAGCCCCGCACTTCCGCGCCTCGTCTGCCCGCGGCGGAATTTCGGCGCGCTCACCGCGGAGGTGGCATCCCCGCCGTGGCGCGATCTCGCGCCGGTGTTGCTTCACGATGCGGTCACGGGCGCGAGTCCGGCGCAGGGGACGGAAGTGCGCTCGGCGTGGGACGGGCGCGAGTGGCGGATATTGTTCCAATGCGCGGATGCCGACGCATGGGCGACGCTCACCGAGCGCGATGCGTCGCTTTACGAAGAGGAGACGGTCGAGGTGTTTTTCGATCCGGCGGGAGATCTGGAGAGCTATTTCGAGATTGAGGTGAATCCGCTCGGCGCGGTGCTCGACATCGTGTTCCGCCGGAGCCGGAGCGGCTACAAGGGGGATCGTGATTGGAATTGCGAAGGGCTGCGGACATACGTGCAGCGAGGGGCGGGAAAGTGGACCGTGGAACTCGCCGTGCCGTTTGCTGCGATCACGAATGTCTCGCCGGCGCCCGGCTGCGAATGGCGGGTGAATTTCTGCCGGATCGATCGCCCGTCGCGGGATGGCAGCCCGCCGCGCGAACTGACCGCGTGGTCACCGCCGGGCCGGGCGAACTTTCACACGCAGGAGCGGTTTGGGACGGTCGTGTTTACGGAGTAGCGCCCGCGTTGGTGGCGTCCTTCAGACATCAGGCCAGCGCGCGCTGAAAGTAAGCGGGTGTGAGTGGCGGAATCCGCGGGATCGTGACGGAATTGGAGCCGGCGGCCACGGTGATGGACGGCAGGGAGCCGAGGCGGTCGCGCAGGATGTGATCGCCCGGAGCAAAGGAGTCGCGAACGGACTGTGGGATCTCGATGTGCACGTTCTCGAACGTGTGCGCGGCGTGCAGATTGACGACAACGAGGCAGCAATCGGTGCCTTTCGAGTCCGCGCGGACGTAGCTGTAGAGCCAGTGGCCGCTCGCAGGCTCGCGTGGGACGCGGCCGTAATCGGGATTGTGGATGTTGTGCGGATTGAGCGGGTGGAATGCGCCGTCGCGGAAGGCGGGCTCGCCCACGAGTTTCAGCAGCCGGCCGTAGACTTCGCGGAGTTCCCTCGGGCGTGGCGAGAGGCGCGCGCCGTCGTAGCGGTGGCCATTCACCCACTTTGCAAACTCCGGCATGCACCAGTAGTCGAAGATCGTCGTGCGCCCGTCGTCGCCGCCGAAGCCCTCGGCGCCGTTTGCGGGTTCGCCGACCTCCTGTCCGCTGTAGAGCAGGACCGGGCCGCGCGAGATGCCGAAGAGGATCGCGCTCACTGCGCGCCCCGCATCCATGCCGACACCGCCCCAGTTGCCTTTGCTGGCGAGCCGGACTTCGTCGTGATTTTCCGCGTAGCGCAGGCTGTTTTGAAAGACGCGCGTGTCCTGCGCGGCGAGGGTGCCGTCGAGGTCGTTCGCCCAGGCGGGGCCGTCGTAGATGCGCTTGAGCGTCTTGTAGGCGGGGTCGTCGTAAACGGCGTCGAATCCTGCATCGAGCAGGGCGGTGAGAATGTTGCCGCTTTCGACTTTCATTGGATCGTTGTCGTAGGCCTCGGCGATGAACATGACCTCCGCATTGCGCCTGCGCGCGCGGGCGATGGCCCACTTCCAGAATTCCACCGGGACCATGTGCGCCATGTCACAGCGGAATCCATCCACGC
>JBEBGK010001047.1:0-1805 GCA_040081515.1 Chthoniobacteraceae bacterium | reverse complement strand
CTTGCAACACCCGCGGTTGGTCCAGCGCACGCAACAGGTTCATGCCAAAAACCTACCACCAACCAGCGGCCATTGTCTATTACGCATAGAGTCTAGTGATTAGTCGTGGCGGGAAGCCGGATGCGCCCGGGACGACGAGCGCGACTAAACACTAATCACTAATTACTAACCACTCTTCTTCACCCTGACATAGTGAAACAGATACTGCTGTGCATACCCCGCGTTCGGCCCGAAGTGCGTGTTGGCGAAGCGCTCCAGACGCTTCTCCGACGGACGGCGGCGCGGGAAATACAGCTCGGTCAACGCGCGACGCACCCACACGTCCACGGGGAAGGCGTCCTGCTTGCCGTAGGCGAAGAGCAGCACGCAGTCGGCGATCTTGCGACCGACGCCGTGCAACGCCATGAGCGTGGCGCGGGCCTCGGCGGTTGGGACGTTGTGTAGGCGGGACAAATCCAGTGAGCTGCGCGCGACGGCCTTCGCAGCAGCCAGGATGTAGGGTGCGCGGAAACCCATCTTGCACGTGCGCAGCTCGGACTCGGAGCACGCGGCGAGTCGCGCGGCGGTGGGGAAGGCGAAGACCGGGTAGCAGCCGACGTAAGGAGGCTCTGACTTCCCTTCCGCGTTCCCGCTTCCGCGTTCCGAGTTTGATTGGAGCCTCCTCACGTCGGCTGCTACGGGGATTGGCTCCCCAAACCGCTCACACAGCAGCGCGATGATTTGCTGGATTTGGACAATCTGCTTGGTGGAGGAGCAGATGAAAGAGACGAGACATTCCCACGGCTCTTGTCGCAACAGGCGCAAGCCACGACACGCGGCGACGGACGCGCGCATCGGCTCGTCGTCGGGGAAGGTGGCGAGTATGGCGGGGAGGTCTGTGTCGAGTTGAAGGAAGTGGCGGGCGTGATGCGTGATGCGTGATGCGTGAGTTGAGTCGGGAGTCGTGGGCTTGCTGGTCGAGCCGAGGAGTTCGGCTGTTATGGCGGTCGGAGTTTGGCGCAGGCGGAAGTGGTGGCCGCTGATGATGCCTTCCCACGCGTCGCCGACTTGACGCCATCGGAAGGCCTGGCCGGAGCCGAGCGTCGCGGCGAGGTCGTAGTCGCGGACGGGGAATGAGACTTGGGTCGCAGGCTTCACTTCAACTCTCGGCACAGCAACAGGCGCACGGTGTGAATGGTTTGCCCGCGATACTGGATATCCCGCGTGCCGAGGTCTTCGATGCGCGCGAAGTCGGCGGCGATCCGGGCGGGCGGCGATTCCGGAGGCGTGCCGTGCTTCACTGCTTGCACGAAGATTGCGCTCGCGCCTTTGCGCGACGCGTAGCCGGGCCAGAAGCCGTATTGGTTCTCCGGCTTCTCAGACGACTGGTAGAACACGATGGGCGCGTGTGGCACGCCAGCCTTCGCCTCCGGAATGTAGAACGACAGCAGGCTCGTGATGCCGTAATGCGCGCCGATGAGGAAGACGGGTTTGCCCTCGGCGGCGATGACGCGCTGCCGCTCGGCCTCGACGCTTTCGGCCATTGCCTTCCATCCGCGCACGCGCACGAGCGGGTCGAGCTTGGGTGCTAGCGATTGGCCGAAGAGCTTTCCGGTGAGGTTCGTGTCATGGAGCAAGACCACGAGCGGCAGGCCCAGCGCGAGGCCGGCGATGAACCACACGTGCACCGAGCGGACGCCGCGTTGCCAGCAGGCGTCGGCTTGCAGCGCGGCGAGGCAGAGCAGGGGGATGACGGCGGGGACAATCCAGTTCGGCTGCACGCGGGCGCGGAGGGTGTAGAGGAAGTAGCCGAGCAAGAGCGGGAG
>JBEBGK010000154.1:0-7219 GCA_040081515.1 Chthoniobacteraceae bacterium | reverse complement strand
TATGAGCGAGCAGAAAGAAGAGAAGAAGGCCAAGACACCGCGCGAGCCCAAGGCTGATCGGGCGAAGGGTGATAAGGGCGACAAGAGCGCCAAGCCTGCCCCCCGCGCTGCGGGCAAGCCGGCAGGCCCGTCGCGGCTGCATTCTTTTTACCGTGAGACGGTAGTGAAGGATTTGACGCAGAAATTCAGCTATAAGTCTGTGATGCAGGTGCCGCGCCTAAGCACGATTGTGCTCAACATGGGCGGTGGCGAAGCGGGGGCTGATAAGAAAATCATGGATCACGCGGTGGCCGACGTCCTGGATGTCCACGGCGCGCTCACGGAGGTAAGGGTCGTCCACCTTGGCAAGGCTCTTCACGTAGCGATGGATCACCGAGGCGAACGCATGCTCGGCGTTGCAGCCCTCGGCGCGCATCGTCTTCTCCACCTCGCCGATGAAAACGCCGTCCTCCACGACCATGAGATGCGCCTCGAAGATCGCCGCATCCTTCGCACCGAGCGAATTCTCGACCTCGGTCTGCAAATCCACGATCTGCCGCCGGGTCACCGTGAGCGCATCGTGCAGCCGCGCCAGTTCCCGGTCGAATTGATCGGGCGCCACCGCATACCTCGGCGGCAACTCCTCGTCGGGCGCATGGACAAACGCGGTTCCGCGGGCAATGCCGGGCGAGACCCCGACCCCTTGGAAACGGCGCTCAGTCTTCATCGAACTTGGAAAGAATCAGCTTCTCGAGCGCGGCGAGCGCCTGCTCGCCGTCGGCGCCCTCGCAGGTGATGGTCAGTTTGCTGCCGATGCCCGCGGCGAGCATCATCAGGCCCATGATGCTCTTGCCGTTCACGGTCTCGCTGTCCTTGGCGACCCACACTTCGCAGGCAAAGGTGGCGGCGAGTTTGACGAATTTCGAACACGGCCGGGCATGCAGGCCGAGCTTGTTGACAATCTCGACCTGCCGGCTGGCTTTCGCCCCGCTCTTGCGACTGAGGATGCCCATTTAGGTTTCTTTCTTTTTCTGCTTCATGGACTGCAGCAGCCGCTCGTTGAACTCGGCGGCACTGTTGTGGCCCACACTCTTGAGCTTATGGTCGAGCGCTGCAACCTCCACCAGCCCGGCGATGTCCCGCCCGGAACGCACGGGGATCGTCACGTGTGGAATCAACAGCCCCATGATGTCGTAATACTCATTTTCGAGGCCGGTGCGATCGATCTCCTCGATCTCCTGCCAGTCTTTCAGCGTGACGACGAGGTCCAGGCGTTTTTCGATCCGGACCGCGCCGATGCCGAAGATGGCCGTCACATTCATGACCCCCAGCCCGCGCACCTCCATGTAATTGCGGGTGAGCTCGGAGCTCGTGCCCATGAGATTCCGCCCCTCGGCGACGTGAAAGTGGGTGATGTCGTCGCTCACGAGCGAGTATCCGCGCTCGAGGAGGCCGATGACGCATTCGCTCTTGCCGATGCCGCTGGAGCCGCGGATGAGCACGCCCATTCCGCGGATGTCCACCATGCTCCCGTACTCGCTCTTGCGGGATGCGAACTCAAACTCGAGCGCAAGCGTGGCAGCGTTGATGAAGCGCATCGTCACCATCGGCGTCGAGAAGACCGCGACCTCGTGTTCCTTCGCGGCCTCGATCAAGCCCTCCGGCACACGGTGATGCCTGGCGACGATGATGCAGGGGATGTGCCTCTGGCAAAGCTCGTCGCACCGGTGCCGGACTTCCTTGGCCGAAAGGCTCTTGAGATAGGCGAGTTCGGCGGAACCCATCACCTGGATGCGCTTCTCGGCGAAGTAGGCAAAAAATCCGCATAGCGCGAGGCCGGGCCGGTTCACGGTGGGCTGCCGGATGCGACGCTTGAATCCCGCCTCGTCGCCCGTCAGCGGATTCATCTGCAAGGCCTCGGAGTGGCGGGTGTAAAATTCGCCCACCGTCAAGGTCGGGGTCTTTTCGGGCGAATTCATAAGGTGTTTCTAACAGATAATCCGCACGGCATGGCAAGGGGGAAGGTGGTTTCTTCGCCATTCGATCACGTTGCGGCTGGACATCGCGCCGGCGTTTGTGGCCCATCTCGGCCCACATTTCCCCAAACGCATGAGCACCTCCCGCAATGGAATCCTCGCCGGTGGCAACTGGATCGTGGATGCCGTCAAGATCATCGACGTCTGGCCGCAGCAGGACACCCTGGCGAATATCATCTCCACGACCAAGGGCTCCGGCGGGTCGCCATTCAATATCCTCGTGGACATCGCCCTGCTGGGCGCGGAATTCCCCCTCGCCGGCACCGGACTCGTGGGCGACGACGACAACGGGCGGTGGATCATCGACCTCTGCCGCCGGCATGGCATCGATTGTTCCGCGCTGCGGCCCACCTCGGCGGCGCCGACGAGCTTCACGGACGTGATGACCGTCCAGGCCACCGGGCGCAGGACGTTCTTCCACGCCCGCGGCTCGAATGCGCTCGTGGATTCGTCGCACTTCGATTTTAGCGGGACGACCGCGCGCATTTTCCACCTCGGCTATCTGCTGCTCCTCGACCGGCTCGACAGCCCGAGCGCGACGCACGGCACGGTCGCGGCGGAGGTTCTGGCGCGTGCCACCGCAGCCGGGCTGAAGACCTCGATCGACTGCGTAAGCGAGGACAGCGACCGGTTTGCGAAGATCATCATGCCGGCGCTGAAGTATGTGGATTACTGCATCATGAACGAATTCGAGGCCGGGCGATGCTCCGGCAGGAAGGTCCGGCAGGGCGAGCAACTCGACCGGGCCGAACTCCGCGCCGCGATGCAGTTCCTGCTCGACGGCGGCGTGCGCGAGCGGGTGGTGGTCCATTTCCCCGAGGGTGGCTGCGCCCTGGGCCGCGACGGGCAATGGACCGAGCAGGGCTCGGTGAATCTGCCCGAAGGCTACGTCAAGGGCGCCGCGGGCGCGGGCGATGCCTTCGCCGCGGGGGTGCTCCTCGGCTGGCACGAGCAGCGCCCGGTGCAGGAGCAGTTGCGCTCCGGAGTGTGTGCCGCCGCCGCGAACCTGAGCGACGAGACCTGCACCGGCGGCCTGCGTCCGCTCAAGGACTGCCTCTCCATTGGGGAGCGGTACGGATTTCGCGCGTAGCGCGCGGCAAGGCGCTCCTACCGGAACTTCGCGAGCGTCTCCTGCAGGCCGACCATCGTGAAGGGCTTGCTCATCACGATGTCCACGCCCTCGGGCTTTTCCCCGGTCGCGGCCATCATGTCGCCGTGCCCGGTCAGCAGCACCACGGGCACCTTCGGCTTCCGCTTCTTGATCTCCTTCGCCAGTTGATCCCCGTTCATTTCCGGCATCGTGCGGTCGGTCAGGACGAGGTCAAACTTCCCAGCGCAGAACTTCTCGAGCCCCTCGCGGCCATTCGCCGCCAGCTCGACCGAGTAGCCGTCCTCCGAGAGATACGCGCAGATGACCTCGCGGATCATCGGGTCGTCATCCACGACGAGCACGCGAAGATGGACACTGCTCGCCTTTGTGGAGGTCGAGGAGGGCAGGATCACTCGCACCGTCGTGCCGAGCCCTTTGCGGCTTTCGATCTCCAGCCGCCCGCGATGCCGCGCGACCACCTCGTGAACGGTCGCATATCCCCTCGCCCTGCCATCCGCCTTCACGCCGTCCGCGCTCGGAATCAGCAGCCGCTGCCGGGCCGCCTCGGTGATCCCGAGGCCGTCGTCCCGCACGAAAAGGATCACCTCCGAGCCCCGCTGCTGCGCGCCCACAGTCACCGTGCCGCGCTTCGGGATGGAATTGAAGGCGTTCACCACGAGCTCCGCCAGCATGTCGCGGAGCCGCACCGGATCGCCCTCGATCTCGATTCCCTTGTCCACCTGCTTCACGAGGGAAATCCCCGCTCCGTCGGCGCCGCCGCGCTCCTCCAGCTTCGGCTTCGCGATCGCCAGCACCCGGTCCACCAGCGCATCGGCCGCGATGGTCTCGAAAGTCTCCACCGACACCTCCGTGATCTCACGCGTCTTCCGGAGCGCCTTCCGCCCCGTCCCCACCGCGGCCAGGATCTGCTTCAGATGCTCGGCGACCTTCACCGGATTCGCCATCGCGGCGGGCGCCAGCAGGATGCTCTCGCCGAACTGCTGGATGCGCTTGAACGTCTCCTCCAGCTCGCGCACCGGCGCGGCCGGACGGGCCGGCGTTGAACGTTCAGCGGCCGGCTGCGGGCGATGCGCCGCGCGCACCTCGGCCAGCGCGACCGTGAGCTGCCGGTTGCTCTTCAGCAACTGCTCCTCCGCGTGCCGTCGCTCGGCAACCTGGTGCTGGAGCTGATCATTCACCGTGCTCAGCGCCGCAGTGCGCTCCTTCACCCGGTTCTCGAGTTCCGTGTTCGCGTTCTGCACGGCCACCTGGGCGCGCTTGCGCTCGATGGCGTACTGAATCGAACGGATCAGCGTCTGCGTATCGACGTTCCCTTTCACCAGATAATCCTGCGCGCCCTGCTGGACGAGTTCGATCGCCGTGGTCACATCCGAGATCCCGCTCAGGATCACGATCGGATGTTCCGGCACCGCGGCGTTCACCTTGCGGAAAGTCTCCACGCCCGCGCTGTCCGGCAGTCCGAGATCCAGCAACACGAGATCCTCCAGCCCGGCCTTCAGTTTGCCGAGGCCGTCCGCCAGCGTGCACGCGACCGACACCGAGAATTTCGGAAACTCGGAGAACCCCAGCAGCCGCTCCAGCGACTCGGCTTGCTCCGAATTGTCCTCGATGAGGAGGACTTTGATGAGGCGGTCGGCGATTGGCATGGATGTCCGGTCTTCGGTGCGAGGGGTGCCAATGATCGCCGCGCATCCGAAACGATCCACAAAAAAGTACCCCTCGGCCTGCCCCGCCCTTTTTACTTCTTACTCTTGCTCTTGCTCTGGGTGGCTGAGGATCAAGGGCAAGAGGCAAGAAAGGGGGGCGACGCGCTCTAGACGTGTTCCTTCTGCGCGCGATCCCGCTGTCCGTGCGCGATCTCGGCCCGCGCGGCGCAGAGACATCCGCCGACGATGATTACCGTGCCAGTGAGGTAAATCCACACAAGCAACGCCACGACGCTGCCGAAGGTTCCGTAGAGCACGTTGAAATCCGTCACGCGCCCGGTGTAGAAAACGAAGAGCTTCTGCAGGCCCCCGAGCGCCGCGGTCGCGAGGAAGGCCTCGAGCCATACCTCGCGGAAGGTGGTCTTCCTTCGCGGCGCGAACTTGTAGAAGAGAACGAGGCTGTAAAACAGCAGCAACGGCGGCAGCAGCCACCGCGCGAAACGCACCATCCATCCGCCCAGGCCGAAGTCGAATGAGAACGCTTCGCGATGATTTTGATAGTACTGCTCCACTCCGTTCAGCACCGCCGGCGCGACGAGGCCGATGAGCAGCGCGCTCGCGAGGAACGTGACCATCAGCAGGTTCTTCAGCGGCAGCCGCCACCAGCTATACTCGAGCGTCCCCCACGCGCTGTTCACCCCGCGCACCAGCGCCCGGAAGAAACGCAGCGAACACCACAGCAGGATCACGAAGGACACGATCCCGGAGCCAAGTCGCGTCCGCATGAAGCCCTCGACGGTCGCGCGCACCTGCTCCGCACTGCCGAGATCCACCACGAAGTACTCCGACATCAGCGCGAAAATCTGATCCGTCGCCTGCCCGCGGTCGCCGAGAAAGCGCGTCCCGATCGTGATGAGGAGCACCAGCAGCGGCAGCAGCGCGAACAGCGCGTAATACGCAAACGACGCCGCCCGCTGCTCGCCGTCGGTCTCGGTATATTTCACCATCGTGCGCCACAGCACGGCCCACACGCGCCCGATGCGCCTGCGCCGTGGCGAGGGATGCGGATGCGGATGCGGATGTTCGGTGCTCATGGGAGATGCAGCGCGACGATGGCAGGTGAAGCCCCTTTGGTGAATCCCTGAAAACGACGCCTGTCCGCGCGGCTCGCGAGTGGAGGCGAAGGAATGCGCCCCCGGGATATTCCGTCACCCGCCATGCACGCGATCCATGAAACCAAGAATCGCCGGGCCCGCCGTCTTGTCGCCCCGGCTGAGCGTGAGGACGATGCGCGCGTGGCTTTCGCCGGGGACGACCACGACGCGATTCGGCACGCCCTTTCCATCGAGGATGTCGTGGAAGTGCCGCGCCTGGCGCCTCAGCGAAGCGCTGTCGCCTTCCGCATATAGGATAAGAAATGGCGGCGCTCCCTTCCGCACGTAGGTCGCGGGCGAAGCCTCCCGCTCCCATCCGGCGTTCATCCCGGCCGGCGCGAACAGTCCCGCGTAGTACGAAAGCCGGTTCCCCAGCCGGTAGGTCTCCTGGTCGGTGATGTCGAGCGCCGCTCCGCTCACGCAGATCACTCCGGCGACGCGTGAAAGGCCGTGCTCCGCCGAAACGTCGCGATTCACCGCGACGAAAGACGCCAGGTGCGCCCCCGCGGAATGGCCGGCGAGGAATACGCGGGAAGAATCGCCGCCGTACGCGCGGACGTTCCTGTTCACCCAATCCACCGCATCGGCGACGTCGGCCACCTGCTGCCTCCATGTCACCTCCGGTTGCAGCCGGTAATTGATCACCGCCACGCCGATCCCCTGCGATGCGTAGAACCGGCCGATGTTCCCGTACACATCGTCTCCGTGAAAACGATACGCCTTGTCGCCCTCCACCCATCCCCCGCCATGGACGAAGACCATCACCGGCCAGTGCCCCGACGCCGGCCGGAACAAATCCAGGCGGTGCTTCGGCGACGAAGAACCCTGCTTATAGACGATGTCGCGCGTGACCTGCGCCTCGGGAAGAGAAGCCTTCGTGTAGAGAACCTTCATTCCCACGCGCTCCACCACCGTGCATCCCTGAAGCATCACGAGTCCGAGCAGGAGGAGAAGGCGCATGAATGTCGTTTCCGAGGACAAGAGCCGCGCCCTACTGCTCCGCGAGTCTGCGGGCGATGAACTCGGCGACCTTCGGAATCTTGCACGCGGCGAGCGCCTCGGCGGCCCACGCGGGGTCGGCGGCGACGATGGGCTCGGCGGCATACCAGTACATCAGCGGGAGATTCTGGTCGTCCTTGTCCTCCTCGTGCGCGAGCAGCGCGAGGACGATGGGCTTGCGCTGCTCGACCGTGAGCCGCTGGCACGCGCTCGCGAGCGCGAGGCGGACTTTCGGCGGAAATCTCTCATGTTTCTGCTTTGCGATCGCGCTAAACCCACTCAGCACCTTGTCAT
>JBEBGK010000001.1:0-25284 GCA_040081515.1 Chthoniobacteraceae bacterium | reverse complement strand
GCCGTTACCGCCTTGTCCAGTGCACAACATGCCGGACGTGCTCGTCTTCAGTGCGCTGGTCCCAAAGATCCTCGGCGCGAAGGTAATCCTGGATCTCCACGATCCAATGCCGGAGTTGATGATGACAATCTTCGGGATTCCGGAGAACAGTTTCGCGGTCCGCTTCATGAAGCAATTGGAGAAGTTCAGCATCTGGTTTGCAGATGCTGCGGTCACCGTGAACCTCGCCTGCAAGAAGATATTCTCTTCGAGAAGTTGCCGGGGCGAGAAGGTTCACGTGGTGATGAACTCGCCCGACGAGAGAATTTTCAAGTATCATGATGCCGAAGGCCGGACTGCGTCGCCTCGGTCGGCTGCCAAGCCATTCGTCCTGATGTATCACGGTTCACTCGTCGAGCGGCACGGGCTGGATCTCGCGGTTCAAGCGGTTGGGTCGTTGAAACAATCGATTCCGGGGATCGAGTTGCGAGTTTACGGGCGGTCAACGCTCTTTCTGGAGCACGTCATGGAGTCCGTTCGTCGGGATGGCCTGCAGGACCAGGTCACTTTTCTTCCGGAGAGGAACTTAGAACAGATTGTAGAAGCCATCGATGAGTGTGACTTGGGAATTATCCCGAACCGACGGAGCATCTTCACCGAATTGAACACGCCGACCCGAATCTTCGAGTATCTTTCGCGAGGCAAGCCGGTGGTTGCGCCTGCGGCTCCCGGCATTCAAGACTACTTTCCGGACAACTCTCTGGTTTTCTTCAATCTCGGAGATGCGAGTGACCTCGCGAAAAAGATCGAATATGTGTTTGGCAATCCGGCCGAGGTGAATGCAATCGTCAGAAGGGGGCAGGGAGTCTATTCCGCGCACAGATGGGCTGCTGAACGGGCAGGATTTGTTGATCTTGTGAGCCGGCTTGTGAAAGGCCGTCGATTGGCTTCGGTGGAATGAGGGTCGGCGCAGGAGCCCGCGCAGTCTGTTAAAGAATTGTGCTCACCGAATGCCTGTGCATCTCATCGCGTTCACAAACCAATTGGATTTCAGGCGGCGCGATGGTCGAATGAATGAATTCTGTGTCTGAATGATAGGTGTAATCGCTGATTCCAAGCAGCACCCCGTTGTCGAAGAGTTTTTCCAATTGTTCAAGACTCCTTGGGAATTCTTCAAAGCCGGAAGCTCTTATGAAGCGGTCTTATGTTCGGGTGAACCGCCATCAGAAGTTGATGCGCGACTCGTTTTGATCTTCAACCCGAAGTGGGAGTCGCGCGAGAGTGAAAACCGGAGGCTCGTGGCTCCTGGGAGTCATAGCCGAGTCTTAACCTACAGGGGTGATCGGTTTCCGATTTATGGGGCGAGTGTCACCTTCGGCAGTGGTGAGGCTCATCCTTTGAAAGATGAGGGAACTCAGGAGCCGGCCGCCCAAGTTGATGAGAAGGGGAGCCAAAGGCGAATCCACATCGGATTCGACCTCTTCCATGAGGTTCACCATTTGCTCACTACTGGGCAGCCGCCGGCCTGGGCGCGCACCCCGACCCTCGATTTGCACATCGCGTTGGTTCGGGATCTGATGGTCGAGAGTTGCCTTCCGGTGGTCGAGATTCCCCCTGTGCCCACAAGGCATTCGTTCATTGCCTGCCTGACGCATGACGTCGATCATGTCGGAATTCGAAACCACAAGTGCGACCACACCATGTTCGGATTTCTTTACCGGGCAATCGTCGGGTCCGTGGTGAAGGTTTGCAGGGGACGGATGACGATGCGTCAATTGTGCACCAACTGGGCTGCGGTCCTGAGGCTCCCATTTGTCCACATGGGAATTGCGAAGGACTTTTGGTATCAATTCGATCGTTATCGAGAAATTGAGGCCGGGTTGAAATCCACCTTCTTCGTCGTGCCGTTCAAGGGTCACGCCGGGGTCGACACGAATGGCGCAAAGCCATCCAAGCGGGCGACCCGCTATGATGTCAGCGACATTGTTGACGAGATCAATGGGATTACCGCTGGAGGCGGGGAAGTTTCGTTGCATGGCCTTGATGCATGGATCGACAGTCGCGAGGGCCTGAAGGAGCGGGAGCGAATTGCGAAGGTGACAGGAGCCCGGGAGATCGGAGTTCGCATGCATTGGTTGTGCTTTGGTGAACAATCGCCAAGAATACTGGAGGAAGGTGGCTTCGCATACGATTCCACTGTTGGCTACAACGAATGCGTCGGCTTTCGATCCGGTACTAGCCAGGTGTTCAAACTAGTCGGAACTGCGAACCTGCTGGAGTTACCGATGCACATTATGGATACGGCTCTCTTTTATCCGTCCCACATGAACCTCGATCCGGCGGATGCCGATGCCGTTGTTGATGGCCTGTTCAAAAATGCTACACGATTTGGCGGCGTGATGACTATCAACTGGCACGATCGGAGCGTGGCCCCGGAACGGTTGTGGGGTGACTTCTACATTGGGATGCTTGGAAGGCTAAAGATGCGCGGACCATGGTTCGCGAAGGGGTTGGATGCTGTGCGGTGGTTCAAGTTGCGGCGCGCAGCGGCGTTGGAGGAGGTCCGTGAGAACGGTCGTGTCGTACGGGTCCGCGCAAAAGTGTCGGGCGGTGAAACTGGGCTGCCTGGAATGCGATTGCGCGTCTCTCGGCGTGCCAATGCCCGGAAGATATCCGAAGGCGGTCCGGCGGCGACCCCTCAAGTGACTGATAAGGAGTTTGAGAGCACTGCCGAGGTCTGCCTCGCAGCGTGACTTGCATTCTGCACACCTCTGAATACCCACCGACATCGAGAACCTCGAAACCGCATTCAATGAACAAGGAAACGCTGACTTTCGCGCAATACGGCTGTGGATATTGGGGGCCCAATCTTGTCCGCAATTTCTCGGCGCTGCCCAATTGTCGGGTCAAATATGTCGTCGATTCAAGTCCTGAGCGCCGTGCGTTCGTTGAAAAGGCGTTCCCAGGCAGCAAGGCGGTCGAGGACAACGATATCGTCCTTTCAGACCCCGAAGTGGATGCCGTAATTGTCGCCACTCCGGCGGCGTCGCACTTCCAACTGGCTGATGCAGTCCTCGCCGCCGGCAAGCACGTCTTCGTCGAGAAGCCGCTGGCGACCACGGCTGCCGATGTCGATGCTCTGGGCCGCCGCGCAGCGGACAAAGATCTGATCGTCATGGCCGGTCACACCTTTCTTTTCAACGCCGCTGTCCGGTATGTGAGGAAAATGGTGGAGGCCGGCGACCTGGGTGAGATTCGCTACATCTACAGCCAGAGGTTGAACCTCGGCCGCATTCGTTCGGACATCGATGCATTGTGGAATTTTGCACCTCACGACATCAGCATCATTCAATATTGGCTCGGGGATCCTGAACCCGTGGCAGTGCATCGGCTCGGGATGGATTATGTCCAGAATGGTATCGATGATGTGGTCTTTCTGAGTATGGTGTACCCGGATAAAGTCATGGCCAACATTCACGTGAGCTGGCTGGATCCGCAGAAGGTGCGGAAGATGATCATTGTTGGTTCCAAGAAAATGGTCGTTTACGATGACGTCGCTGACGAGAAGATCACGATTTACGACAAGGGCATCGATAAGAAAGCGATTCTCGGGCAGAACATGGATTTTGATCAACCGGGCCGTGAGCAATTCAGCCTCCGAAGCGGTGATATCTTGATGCCACAGGTCAAGTTTACTGAGCCGCTGCGTTCCGCCGCGGAGCACTTCGCGGAATGTATCCGCACTGGAAAGAAGCCAATCACCGGCATCCCGCATGCTCGGAATGTGGTTTCCATTCTCGAACAAGCACGACAGCTGAAATAACGAATTATGGCAAGCATCTCGAAGGAACCGACACTCCGGAAGGCCGGAATCATCGACGTCACGTTTGGAGACGGAGTCACCGTTGTTGAGCCGGTGAATCTCTATGGTTGCTCAATCGGTGATGGCAGCTTTGTTGGGCCGTTTGTCGAGATTCAGCGTGATGTAACCATTGGAAGACGCTGCAGGATTCAGTCTCACGCGTTTATCTGTGAACTCGTAACAATTGGTGACGACTGTTTCATCTCCCACGGGGCGATGTTCATTAATGACCTCTTCTCGATCGGCGGGCCCGCGAAAGGGCGTCGCGACCTCTGGCGTTCCACAAGAATCGGGAATGGAGTCAGCATCGGCACGAATGCAACGATACTGCCCGTTACCATCTGCGACGGAGTGGTCGTCGGCGCCGCCGCAGTGGTAACAAAGGACATCTCAAAGCCAGGAATCTATGCGGGCAATCCCGCACGGCTGGTCCGGTCGCTCTGAGTTCCAACAGTCGCAGAATTTATTTCGAATTATGACAGTTCCATTCGTAGACCTTCACGCTCAGTATTTAACGATTAAAGACGAGATTGATGCCGCGATTGCGGATGTCATTGCAAAATCTGCCTACATTCGCGGGCCGCATGTTGAGGCGTTCGAGGAGGCTTGGGCGAAGACGCTTGGGGTAAAGCACTGCGTCTCGTGCGCGAATGGGACCGATGCCCTGTACATTGCGATGCGGGGCTTGGGTATCGAGGGCGGAGACGAGGTCATCACAACCGCCCACTCTTGGATCTCGACTTCGGAAACAATCACCCAAGCAGGGGGAAGAGTAGTTTTCTGCGACACGGACTACGATACCTTCAACATCGACCCGCGGCAGATTGAGTCAAAAATTACCCCTCGAACCGTCGGCATCATTCCTGTCCACCTGTATGGTCAGGCTTGTGACATGGATGCCATCATGGCGATTGCGAGAAAGCACAATCTGTGGGTGATAGAGGATTGCGCCCAGGCGCACCTTGCGAAATACAAAGGACAACTTGTCGGGACCTTCGGAAATGCCGCAACGTTTTCATTTTATCCTGGGAAGAATCTCGGTGCCTACGGTGATGCTGGATGTGCTGTCACCAACGATGACGGGCTTGCCGAATGGATGGCAACTTTCGCCCGTCACGGCGGGAAGGGAGAGCACATCATGGAGGGCATCAACAGCCGGTTGGACGGACTGCAGGCCGCAATCCTGAGTGTCAAATTGCCCCACTTGTCGGCCTGGACCGAGGCCCGACGAAGAATTGCTGCTCGGTATAGCGAGCTTTTGAACGGCGTCGGGGACATCCTGCCGCCGGGAGTCGGAAGCGATCGGGATCACGTCTATCACCTCTACGTCGTAAGAACGCGGCGACGGGACGCCCTTAAGAAGTTCCTCGCCGACAATGGCATAGCCACAGTACTAAATTACCCAAAGGCACTGCCTTTTTATCCGGCGTACGCGTATCTCGGTCATAAACCGGCAGACTTCCCGGTCGCGCACGGCAATCAATCCCAGATCTTGTCGCTCCCCATCTTTCCAGAGATGCCAGAAGCGATGATTAGCGACGTGTCGGAGCAGTTTCGATCCTTCTTTAAGTGAGAAGGGGAAACTACCTGTTCGAGAATCCGACCAATCTAGGGGACATCTCAATATCCACCCGTTGAACGCGCAACATCGAGCAATGGCACATTTCGGAGTTTGACAGGCAATGCCTCCGCTCCTAGCCCTCATCATAACCCTCGGGTTTATCGGCTATTTATTTAATCGTGATTCCAGGCAGGGAGTAGGTGTAAGCGGCGCTCTTTGGCTTCCAACAATCTGGGTTGTAATAATCGGGTCGAGATTTCTCTCCCAATGGCTGGACACATTCGGATTATCAGTTGGTGGTGGTTCGCTCGAGGACGGCAGCCCCATCGATGCCGTTGTCTTTTTTGGCCTAATCGCAGGAGGTGTTAATATTCTGCGAAAACGGAGAGTTTCGCTGCGCTCCCTTATTCAGCAAAACCAGTGGCTGACCATCTTCCTCGCCTACTGCTTTGTAGCAATTGTCTGGTCTGATTTCCCATTTGTTGCGTTTAAGCGATGGATCAAGATTTTAGGCCATCCAATCATGGCGCTCATCATAATGACTGAACGCGATGTCTCACAAGCCGTGACAACGGTGATGAGAAGAAGCGCATATATCTTAATGCCACTTTCGGTCATTTTCATCAAGTATCTTCCCGAATTCGGCCGAGGCTTCGACGGATGGACCGGCGCAGCTACGAATACCGGTGTCACGCTGAATAAAAACATCCTGGGGGCGGATTGCCTTGTTTTAGGCGTTGTCTTTATTTGGAGTTTATACAGGCTTTGGAATAATCCCAAGAGTGCTTCGCGACGAAATGAGATTGTCATCAATGTGACTTTTCTCATTATGATCCTGTGGTTGCTCTGGATGGCAGACAGTAAGACGTCATTAATGTCACTCATTGCTGGTGTAGTGACAATGGCGATCCTTTCATTGCGAATTGTAAATAAGCGGAATTTCGGAACTTACGTCCTGGTTGCACTGCTGATTGCATCTCTTGCCGAGCTTGCCTTCGGAATCTATGCTGGGACGCTGCAACTCCTTGGGAGAAACGCTACTCTAACGGACCGGACGGACATCTGGAGAGAGGTTTTAAACATTGACATTAACCCAGTTCTTGGAGCTGGCTTTGAAAGCTTTTGGCTCGGGGAGCGCTACAAAAAGCTTGGCGAAATCTTTCCGTTCCAGCCGAATCAGGCTCATAATGGGTATTTGGAGACATATTTGAATCTCGGATGGATTGGAGTGTTTATTTTGATCGGGCTGATACTCTCTACCTATCGCAAGGCTAGACGAGAGATTCTTCGGGATTTTCGATTTGGCCAATTGCGAATCGGATTTCTATTCGCCTTTCTGCTCTACAACTATACCGAAGCTGCTCTGAAAGCTCTGCACGTTGTATGGTTTACTTTCTACATTATCGCGCTGGATTGCCGGCGAAGCAGAGGGGGGAGCGTATCGATGGATTCCATGAGGGATGTGCATCCGCGAGGAAGTTCGGTAGCCGTGGGATAGGCCAGTTAGCTGTGTATGTCGTTGCTGGTGATTTCCAAAAAAGAGGTAACTTTACATTTCCGAGACTGATGAACCTACCTGATGACTCTTTGGGCGCAATGCCTGACTGTGGTGATTGCGTTGGGGTGGAAGAAGTAGTTCTGGTGACCGGTTCCAATGGCTTCATCGGCGTGAAGGTTGTTGAAAGCTTGCTGGCGAGAGGCTTTAGGCATATTCGCTGTTTTGTAAGGCCTTCGAGTAGGCGGGAAAGACTGAGCGCGGTGATTGGAGGGTTGCCTGATTCGAAGGGGGTTGAGGTTTGCGAGGGCGATTTGCTGTCACGGGAAGACTGTCGAAGGGCTACCGCAGGGGTATCGGTCATTTACCACTTGGCTGCTGGATTTGACAAATCCTTTGCTGGGGCCTTCATGAATTCCGTGCTTTCGACGCGCAACCTGATTGAGGCATTTTTGGAGTCTGGGAAAGTAAAGCGATTCGTAAACGTAAGCTCGTCTGCGGTGTATTCGAATTTTAACATGAGGCGGGGGGCCACGTTGGACGAGAACTCCCCTCTGGAAGATGCTCCGCAAGCGAGGTTCGATGCGTACGGCTTTGGCAAGTTGAAGCAAGAGCAAACCGTCAGATATTATGGCGACAAGCGGGGTTTGCCGTATGTGATTCTCCGCCCGGGCATGGTTTTTGGGCCGGGTAAGCGTGATTTGAGCGGACGTGTCGGTATCGACACGTTTGGCTTTTTCATGCAAGTGGGCGGATCTCAAGTCCTGCCGATGACATTCGTGGATAATTGTGCGGATGCGGTGGTTTTGGCTGGTCTGCGTCGTGGTGTCGAGGGGGAGGTGTTTAATATTGTCGATGATGACCTGTTGACCGGGAGTGAGTTCCTGCGGGCTTACAAGGGGCGGGTGTCGCGTTTTTTTTCAGTTCGACTTCCGTATTCCCTTGCGTACGTACTCTGTGCCCTCTGGGAGAGATATTCCCGCTGGTCGGAGGGGCAGCTCCCGCTGGCATTCAACAAACGCCGTTGTTCAGCTGAATGGAAGGGAAACCGGTTTTCAAATCAGAAGCTCCGTGAGCGGCTGGGGTGGAAACCTCGGGTGCCATTGGAGCAGGCGATGTCGCTTTTTCTGGGGCAATTTGAGGCGAAATAGCGAACGTTTATGCTGCGAATCGCCATCGTAGGCTGTGGAAAAATTGCAGACCAGCATGTGCAGGCTGTGCATCGTATTGGGGGCTGCGGAATTGTTGCTGTTTGTGATCGCGAGATGTTGATGGCAGGCCAGCTTGCGGAACGGTTTGAAATTGAACGCCATTTCTCCGATTTGGCGGAAATGTTGGCTGTAAGTAAGCCAGACGTGGTTCATATCACCACCCCTCCACAAGGACACTTTGCGTTGGCGAGCCAATGCCTGCAGGGTGGCTGTCATGTTTATCTGGAGAAACCCTTCACCGTAACCGCCGTCGAGGCGGAATCCTTGACCGCCCAAGCCGCCAGTTCAGGGAGGAAAATCACTGCCGGGCATAATTATCAATTCACGAACGAGATGCTTGCGATGCGAAGGCTCGTCCAGAAGGGATTCCTTGGCGGGAAGCCCGTGCATCTCGAAAGCCATTTCGCCTATGACTTGGGAGACGCGAGCTATGTGGGCCCGATTCTGGGAAGTCGCGGACACTGGGTGAGGCAACTTCCGGGCCAGTTGCTTCACAACGTCGTCAGCCATGGTGTAGCCAGAATTGTGGAGTTTCTCGACGATGAACTGACCCACATTGTGGCCGTTGCCGGACAGAGCGAAAAACTCCGCAGCATGGGTGGCCAGGAGGTCTTGGATGAGTTGCGCGTCTTAATTCAAGACAGAAAGGGAACGACGGCATTTTTCTCATTCTCCACGCAGATCAAGCCCGGAATCAATCAATTCCGGGTCTGCGGGCCGCGGAACTCGCTGACAGTGGATATTGCAAGCGGAACGGTGCTCCGCCACTTCAATCGAAGCTGGAAGAGCTATTTGACCTATTTTGTTCCGCCTGTGCTGAATGCATGGGAGCACCTCTTGAATGCTGGAAGGAACATTTCGAGTTTTCTCGCCCGGAAGCTGCATCAGGATTCTGGAATGAAGGAACTCATCGGCCGCTTCTACGAGAGCATTGAGCTCTCAGGTCCTCCACCCATTCCATATCGTGAGATCGTCCAAACAGCTCGGATTATGGATGAAATATTCGCGCAGATTTATGCTGACCGGGAGACATTAAGGCAGTATGCGCCCGCGACTATATCGAAGTGAATTACGTCCTTATCACCGCAGCGAAAAACGAGGAGCGAGTCATCGAACGGACGATGCATGCTGTCGCAAGTCAGACTCAACTTCCGGTTCGGTGGATAATTGTCGATGACGGCTCAACGGACCGCACGGTTGACTTGGTGAAACAATTCGCTTCCGGGTACCAGTGGATTGAGCTTGTGCAGCGCCCGAAACGGAGCGAACGAAGCTTCGCGGGTAAAGCTCAGGCGGTGAATGCGGGTCTTGAGCGTGCCGAAGGGCTTGATTTTGACGTGCTGGGCAACCTCGACGCCGACGTGACGTTCGAACCCGACTACCTTCAGTTTTTGGTAGGTAAGTTAGCCGACGATCCGGGCTTGGGCATCGTTGGGACGCCGTTTACCGAGGAAGGCTATGATTCCACGCGCGACAGTTTTGAGGGTGAAAACTACGTTGCAGGCCCCTGCCAATTGTTCCGATATCGTTGTTTTCGGGACATTGGCGGCTACGTTGCCAATAAGGCTGGTGGGGTCGACTGGATTGCCGTGATGACAGCGCGAATGAAGGGCTGGGGTGTCCGTTCCTATCCGGAGAGACGATTTCATCACCACCGGACAATGGGAACCGCGGAGCGAGGTGTGCTGAGTGCTCTCGTCTCATACGGGGAGAAGGACTATTATCTGGGCGGTTCTCCCATTTGGCAGATGTTCCGGGTTGTGTACCGCATGTTCAAAAAGCCAGTTGTTACCGGTGGGTTGGCGCTATTCCTCGGCTATTGGTGGGCCGCGGCACGGCGGATGAAGCGGGCGGTTTCTCCAGAGTTGATGCAATTTCACCGCAAGGACCAGATGCGGAAGCTTAAGGCTATCTTGAGATCACTGCTTCGGCTGAAGAAAGTGGACAACTTTTCCCTTGAGGCGGAGCCCCAGAAATCGCGCTGAATGGAACCGTTGCACAGTTCGGAGTTTCCTGCCGCAAGGGTATCCGTCGCCCTCGGGGACTTTGAACGCTGGCTTGATCGCTACGGTGAGGATTCATGGGACCATCAGAGCTTTTTTGCAGGTCCGCTGGGCGCTCGGGCCAAACAACTCTATTACCGCCAGCCTCGAGCAGGATTATTGGCGGTCGCGCCGATGGTCTTTTGCGAGGCGTTCATGCCGTCCGCCCGGCAACTGTTTCATCGGCGCATCCGCTTTCCGATCGCTGATGCACACTACGCGATGGGCTTTGCTTTTCTTTCCCAGGAGACGAAGAGCGCGTTACACTTGGAAAAGGCGATTCATTTTCTCAACGAATTGAGGCGAAGTCGGTGCGGAGGGTTCAAGGAGTATTGCTGGGGTTATCCGTTCGATTGGGTCACGCGGAATGGAGTCATTCCAGCTCAAACTCCGCTGATTACGAGCACGCCGTATGCATACGAGGCGTTTCTGCATGTCCATCAGATCGACCCGAGGACGGAATGGCGCGATGTGCTGGCATCCATCGCCCGGCATGCGGCGACGGACATCAAGGACTTTCCGACATCGGAGACGGCCAGCAGTTGCTCCTACACCCCTTTTGATCGCGGCGGTGTCATCAACGCAGCGGCCTACCGGGCCTTCCTTCTCACGAGCGCATCTCAGGTCCTCGGCGATGAGACCTATCGTAGGACTGCAACTCGCAATCTGCATTTCGTGCTTCAGAGCCAGAATCCAGATGGATCCTGGCCATATGCAGTCGATGGTGTTCGTGACTTCGTGGATCATTTCCACACCTGCTTCGTAATGAAGGCGCTGGCGAAGATTCACTCACTCACCGGTCATCAGGCTACGCTGGAGGCGCTGGAGCGAGGTGTTAAATATTATCTCGAACACCTGTTTGCAGAGGACGGGCTCCCTAGGCCGTTTGCGGTTGCGCCGAGGTTGACGGTTTACAAGCGCGAACTTTATGACTGTGCTGAGTGCATTAACCTGTGTCTGCTGCTGCGGGACCGCATCCCGGAACTCAATGAGAAACTGGAAGCAGTTGTTTCGGGGGTCCTGCGGGATTGGGTAAAGTCCGATGGTTCGTTCCGCTCGAGGCAGTTGATTCTCGGGTGGGATAACGTGCCGATGCATCGTTGGGCACAATCCCAGATGTTTCGGGCCCTCGCATTCTATCATTACGAGACAAGCGGAATGGGAGCGAAATAGAATCCAATGTGCGGCATTTGCGGACAGTTTAATTTCGCCAACCAGGAACGCGTGCTTGAGGAAAAGGTGCGGCAGATGGCCATGTCGATCGTTCATCGGGGGCCAGACGATGAGGGCTTTTTCTTCGACGGGAACCTCGGGCTCGGATTCCGGCGACTCTCAATCATTGATCTTTCAGGAGGGCATCAGCCGATGTCCGATTCGGAGGAGTCGGTGTGGGTCGTGTTCAATGGTGAGATTTACAACTACCTTGAACTGCGTGCTGAACTCGAGGCGAAAGGACATCGATTCCGAACCCGCTCGGACACTGAGGTCATCGTCCACGGTTACAAGGAATGGGGCACGGATGCGTTCAAGCGTTTCAATGGGATGTTCGGGTTCGCGATCTGGGACGTGCGGAAACGACGGCTCATTGTGGCACGCGACGCGATGGGCATCAAAATGGTCTATTACCGGAACTCCGGTGGGTGTCTGGTGTTCGGCTCGGAAATCCGCGCGGTGCTCGTGGGTGAACCGGCGGCTCCCGAACTCGACCCAGTGGCCCTGAATCTGTTCCTGCGATTCCGCTATGTTCCGTCGCCGCTGACCATGTTCCAAGGCATCCGTAAGCTCCCGCCGGGCGCAATGCTCGTGGTGGAGGAGCATGGACACTGCCGGGAGGAGCGCTGGTATGACTACGTGCCGGTGCCCTTCGAGAGACCGAAAGAGGACGAGGATGCGATTCAAGAACTTCTCGAACTGTACCGCGGCGCGGTTAAGCGACACCTTTTGAGCGATGTCCCGGTGGGAATTCTATTGAGCGGGGGACTCGACTCGGGACTCTTGCTGGCGCTGATGAACGAGCACGGCAAGGACTGGCCATGCTATACCGTAGGCTACGGCGAGTCGTTCGAGGACGATGAACTCAAGGATGCGGAGGAGACCGCGCGTCTGCTCGGCGGGAAGTTCATTCCAGTATTGCTGGATCGAGGCGAATTTGAGCGTTCATTCCCGAAGATAGTGGATTCCCTCGAGGAACCGGTCACGTCGTCTTCGATTGTTCCTATGTATTTCGTCTGCCAGCGCGCGAGGCAGGACGTTAAGGTGGCTCTCATTGGCCAAGGACCGGATGAACTGTTTGCCGGCTATACGAGGCATCTGGGAGTCCATTACGGCCGGTTCTGGCGTGGTCTGCCCTCGCCACTGCGATCTGTAGTGGGTGCAGCGGTGAATGCGCTGCCGCGCAATGAGGCGTTGAAGCGGGGCGTGCAGTCGCTCGGAACGGCGGACCGATTAGAACGCTATCAAAGCGTGTTTTCGTTGGCGCCGCTGGCCACAATTGATGGACTCTTTCAGGAGGGCGCCCTGCCCCCGGGCCGCGGCCACGCGACGGTGGATTACTGGCGCGAACTGCTGCCGCAAATGGCGCACCTGGACGAACTCGGCGGGTTTCAGCTCCTCGAAGTGCGTTCGTCTCTGCCCGATGAGTTGCTTATGTTCGGAGACAAGATATCCATGGCGCACAGCATCGAGGTGCGCGTGCCGTATCTGGACCGGACAGTGGTGGAGTTCGCCCAGCGCCTTGGGGCGAGTTTCATGATCCGCAGTGGCAGGCGAAAGTGGATTCATCGTGAGGTCTGCGGAAGGTTCCTTCCGCCGCAGATACTGCAGCGCAAGAAGCGTGGGTTTGCGGTGAACGTCGTGGACGGGTGGTTTAATTCCTCCGCGGGCGGGCAACTGACAGAAGCGCTGCAGGACGAGCAGTCGCTGATGTATCGCGTGATCAATCCCGCAGCGGTACGTGGGTTGTTGGAAGCGCATCGCGCTGGACGCGCAAATAATTACAAATTGCTCTTCAGCCTGGTGATGGTAGAACAGTGGTTGCGCGGCTTGGTTGTGCACCGGGCAAATCTCGCACCAAAAGAAAGTAGCACAACAGTCGCGGGAGCGTCGGGAATATGATCGCGTCAAAGCCCTCTGAGGCGTTCAAGCGCATTACGAAAGAGACCTTGGTGAAAGGTAGGCCGACGCAGGTCGAGTGCTTCGAAATCGCCGGTCAAACGTACGCCGTGAGCCGTGGGCCGCTGACGATGTTGAGCCTTGAGGAAGAGTGGTACGACGACGTGCGCGATCCGAGCGCGATGATCGAGACGTTGAAGAATAGCGATGGTTTCAAGCCGGATATTTTCACATTCTGGCAGCGGTTGCCCGACTTGGAGCCGAGGCATTCATTTCAGAGCGAGTGGGAGGAGATCGCCGTGTTGCCCATCCAAAGCTACGAGCACTGGTTCAATAAGCAGATCAAGTCTCGCACCCGTGGACTGATTCGTAAGGCGGAGAAGGAAGGCATCGTTGTGCGCGAGACTGCGTACGATGACAGCTTTGTGCGCGGTATGACTGCTATCTTCAACGAGACACCCGTCCGACAGGGGAGAAAGTTCTGGCATTACGGGAAGAATTTTGAAACCGTCAAGGCTCAGTTTTCGCGTTACATCCACCGCGAATATATGATTGGTGCTTACCTTGACGATAAACTGATTGGGTTTATCATGATGGCTAACACAGGGAAATTTGCTTTAATCGGTCAGATTATTTCAGCCGTCGAGCACCGCGAGAAAGGAACAAACAACGCGCTCATTGCAAAGGCGGTCGAGGTCTGTGCGCAGCGCAAGTTGCCATATCTTTGTTATCTTTTTTGGAGCGGTGATTCGCTGGCGGAATTCAAGCGGCGCTGTGGTTTTGAGAAGATGTGCGTACCTCGCTATTTTGTGCCATTGACGCCGAAGGGAAAGTTGGCTTTGAAGTTTGGCGTGCACCGCGGCTGGAGGGAGCTTATCCCGAGCGGTTTGAAAAGTTCACTGAAAAAGCTCCGAAGCCGCTGGTATGGAATGAGCGGAGCCGAGTAGGCGTCGGTGTCCGTCGTCCTTGGTTTGTTGGTTTTCTTCATCCCATGCCAGGTATTGCAGGCATCATCAGCCGCCAGAAGTCTCCGGACGAGTGTCAACGGTTGGTCTCATCCATGACGCGGAGCATGCTCCATGAGAAGTTCTACACTTCGGGCAGTCAGGTGTTCGGTGAGCTTGGAATCTACGCAGGGTGGGTGGCGCACGCCGGCTCTTTTGCCGCGGAGCAGCCGTTCTGGAACGAGCGGCGCGACGTGGCAGTACTTTTCTCAGGTGAGTGCTTCGTGGATGGGGCGACCGTGTCTGAACTGATGCAGAAGGGTCACAGCCTTGGAACGACGCCTGGTGCCTGGCTGGTCCATCTCTACGAAGAATTGGGCGATAAGTTCTTCGAGACGCTGAATGGTTTGTTCAGCGGGTTGCTGGTGGACCTGCGCTCCAAGTGCGCATTCCTGTTCAACGACCGGTACGGTATTGAGCGTCTCTACTGGCACGAGACAAAAGAGGCGGTCTATTTTGCGAGCGAGGCGAAGGCGTTGTTGCGGGTGCTACCCCAGTTGCGGACGTTCGACGAGACGGGTGTCGCGCAGTTCTTGAGTTTCGGCTGCACACTGGATTGGAGGACGCTGTTTCGCGGAATGGAATTGGTGCCGGGCGGTACGCTGTGGAGGATTGAGAATGGGCTGTGCAGAAAAGCGCAGTATTTCACGCCGGCAAAGTGGGAAGAGCAAGCACCGCTGGCTGAGGATTCTTTCGAGGAGGAATTGGCGGGGACATTCGCGCGCGTGTTGCCGGCATACTTCGAGTCTGATAATCGAGCGGGCATCGCGCTTACCGGCGGGATGGACACGAGGATGATCATGGCGTGCCTACCGCCAACGAAGCGCCCTCCGGTTTGTTACACTTATGCCGGCGTGACTGGGGAAACGCGCGACGCGCAAGTTGCATCGCGCGTGGCCGCAGCTTGTGGGCTTGAACATCACCTGCTGCGGATTGGGCCGGATTTTTTCTCGAGATTTCGTGAGTGGGTGGAGCGGACCGTCTACCTGACCGACGGCAGCTTTGGGGCTGTCGGTGCGCATGAAGTGTATTTGAACGGGCTTGCCCGGTCTATATCAGCATTGCGGGTGACGGGAGTTTTTGGGAGTGAAATCCTACGCGGCGTCTCAACCTTCAAGGCGGTTCCGTTCTCGCGGGAACTGGTACGCTCTCAGGGCGTCCGTTTTGATTTGGGGGCGTCCCGCTCCGGAGCGTCGGAGATGCATCCAGTGACGTTTGCTGTGTTTCGCGAAATTCCGTGGAATATCCAGCCAAGCCTGGTGGCGTGCCGTTCGCAGGTTGTCTTCCGAACCCCGTTTCTTGACAACGCAATCGTGTCGCTGGCCTATCGAGCGCCCGCGAGCCTGCGACGGTCATCGCGCACTGCGACCCGATTTATCAAGCGCCACAATCCTAAGCTCGCGGCTATCCCGACGGACCGAGGGTATCTCGGCAACAGCAGTTCGTTGGTAAGGGCCATGCGGCGCGGTCTCGCAGAAGTGACGTTCAAACTGGACTACTACAACAACGAAGGCATGCCACAGGCGCTCACTCGACTTGATCCGTGCATCAAAACGATAAACCGAGTGATTCCCGTTCTCGGGCAGCACAAGTATTTGCACTATCGGCGTTGGTTTCGCCGCGAACTCGCGGATTATTTGCGCGCGGCGGCGGAGGAGGCAGCCGTCGGGAGAAGTGGAATTTGGGATACAAGTGAGGTCCGGAGAATGGCAGCCGAACATATTAGCGGTGCGCGTAACCGAATTGACGACATCGGTCCGGTGCTCACGCTTCAAGCGGTTCAACGGTGCCTGCTTTGTGACCAGTAGTGATCCAATATAGGAAGTCATTTATGAAAATAAACTTTAAGCAGAGAGTGCAGGATGCTCTCCGGCGGGCGGGGTTATACCATCGCCTCAAGGCTTCCCGCTTATACGATCTATATTGGGCCCTCGCGGACCGGCGGATTTTGCGGAGACGCGATGAAGAATTGGCGTTCTATCGCGACAGCTTAACGGAGATGAGGCCTGGTGAGCTGATCATTGATGTTGGGGCTAATCAAGGATTCAAGACAGACATTTTCTTAAGGCTTGGCGCGCGCGTCGTTGCGGTCGATCCCGATGTGGCGAACCAGGAAATCCTTGACGAGAAATTCATGAGGTTCCAATTGTGCAAGAAGCCGTTGACGATCGTGGGAAAGGCGCTGGGGGACCAGGTTGGAACCGAAGCGATGTGGGAGACTGAACCTGGTTCCGCCAAGAACACGCTCAACAAGAAGTGGGTTGACACATTGAAGGAGGACGCAAGCCGGTTCGGCGAAGTTTTGGAATTTGAACAGAAACGGGAGGTCGAGGTGACCACCCTGGAGGAACTGTTCTCCGCCTACGGGCGGCCGTTCTACGTAAAAATTGATGTCGAAGGCTACGAATTGATGGTATTGAAAGGTCTGCAGACGGTCGTCCCAATGCTATCATTTGAGGTAAATCTTCCCGAGTTCCGACCAGAAGCCAGTCAATGCATCGAAGTGTTAAACAAGCTGGATACTTCTGCACGATGGAATTTTGTCTCTGATTGTACTGGTGCAATGGCGTTTCGGCACTGGGTGGGCACAAATGAGATGAGCGCCACGCTTGACAGGTGTTCGATGCCTAGCATTGAAGTATTTTGGAAGTCCGAGCGCGGCCTGAGCGACCTCCGTGGTAGTTCAGGAATGTGACACAGTGAGATCGAATGTACAGTAGGCTCCTCCTTTCGTTAAAAAGCTCGGAGCCTGTTCCCTCCGGGTTCAGGAATTTTATATCATCAACTCCCGATGGGATGAAAGAGATTAGAGAGCACGAAGCTTCAGTCCTCGAAGTGCATCCTGCGTCAGGCAATCCGACGGTATTTTCATCGGAGGTCGACTGCAATCCCTGTAAGCAGCGAGGGAGGGAAATCCAGGTGAGTGTGCTGAGTGGCGGACGGGACAAGCCGTATGCACTGGGCCTTGCTGAAAGCCTGGCGGGGAAAGGTATTTCTTTCGACTTTGTTGGAAGTGACGAGATTGACGGACCGAGCCTTCATGGAAATCCGCTCATTCGATTCCTGAATTTGCGGGGTGAGCAGCGTGTTGATGCAAGTCTGTGGAAGAAGGTTTCACGTGTTTTGATGTATTATGTGAAGCTATTGTGCTACGCGGCCTTTGCAAAGCCAAAGGTCTTCCACATTCTTTGGAATAACAAGTTTGAGGCTTTTGATCGCACATTGTTACTGGTGTACTATTGCCTATGTGGGAAGCGTCTTATATTGACGGCTCATAATGTAAATGCTGCCGGGCGGGACGGTTGCGATTCGATATGGAACCGCTTGACATTGAAGGCGCAGTATCACTTGGTGAGCCACATTTTTGTGCATACCGAGCGCATGAAGAAGGAACTGATAGGGAACTTTGGTGTTGCACAAAGGCGGATTAGCGTGATTCCCTTTGGAATTAACGAGACAGTCAAAAACAGTGCGCTTTCCAAAGCGGAGGCTCGTCAGTGCTTGGGCGTAAGTTCGGACGAGAAGGTGGTCCTTTTTTTTGGAAATATTGCTCCGTATAAGGGCCTGGAGTTCCTGGTGGGAGCAATGAAGGAAGTGCTCGCGTTGCGACCAGATTGTAGGTTGATTATAGCGGGTCGTCCGAAAGGAAGCCTTTCCTACTGGGAGGGGATTGAGAGGCAAATCGACACTTTGGGAATACGAGGTAGTGTCACGCGGCGCATCGAGTACGTTCCGGACGATGAGACAGAGGTGTTTTTCAAAGCGTCCGATGTTTTCGTGCTTCCCTACACCAAGATCTTTCAGAGTGGGGTTCTTTTTTTGGGGTATAATTTCGGGCTTCCGGTGATTGCGTCAGACGTCGGCTCGCTTGCGGATGATATTATTATCGGGAAGACGGGATTCGTTTGCAAACCGAATGATGCTGTCGATTTGGCAGCCAAAATCGAGCAGTTTTTTTCTAGTGACTTGTTCGGTGAGATGTCTGAGACGCGTTTTAAGATTCGGAAATTTGCGGCGGAGCGGTATTCGTGGGAAAAGGCGGTTGAAATTATTGCGAAGGTTTATGCAGAATGCGTGGAGAGTTAAAGACCAGAAGGAGAGGACGTTAGAGAACGTAATGCAAGGAATATGTGATAGAGTTTGCGATATCTCTTGTGAACGGCACGCTGAGTGCTTAATTACAATAGAAAGCATGAAAACCATCATCGGGCTACTCCTCCTTTATGTTTCAACTTGTGTTCCGGTCCTTGGGTATACGAACCTAGGTAACGGAGTTCTTCAAACCGACGGGACGGCCGCCGATACACAGGCGGCGATTAACGCTGCCCCGTCTGGTTCAACTATCCGGATCCCCGCGGGAACATTCGCGTGGACCGCGGGGATCAGCAATTCTGGCAAGGGAATTAGACTGGAGGGAGCGGGCGGCGGAGGCTTGTTGGGTCATTCTACGTCATCGGTCGCGATAGGCACCGGGTCGAAGACGTTCGTTACCCAGCCCGGGCTTGGCTTCAGTACGGGACAGAAAGTCAGAGCGTTTTTCACCGCGGACGGGCGAAATAACTACATGGAGGGCACAGTCACAAACTACGCTGGTAATTCCTTGAGTCTCGATGTCACATCCGCGGTTGGGAGTGGCACACGAGCACTCTGGACTTTGGGCATCGTGCAGTCAACAACGATCACCCACAATGCCGGTGCCGCCGTGCTTCTCCAGTTGACAGAGAACAACACACAAAGCGTCGAGGTCTCAGGAATTCGGTTCATCGAGGGTAGTGCGCGAGATGGGCAGCATTTGAGAATATCCGGTGTGTCGGGCGGGAAGCCGGTCATAATTCACAACTGCTGGTTCTCGACAGCTGGCCCTATGCTCCGAAGCATTGAAACAAGCGTCAACCGCGGAATCATTTACAAGTGTTCCTTTGATAGCGGGTTCTACAGTGGCAACGGCAATGGAATCGGCAACGACGATCAGGCGATCGGATTTAAGAATGATCAGAACTCCTCCGCCTGGACTGAGGCTTCGAAGATGGGGATGAATGATCTTGACGGGCTCGGAAACTTCTACGTGGAAGACTGCTATTTTGCGGGCATATACTTGCAGACAATGGATTTTGACGGAAACGCCCGCGCGGTAGTACGATACTGCATCTTCAACAACTCCGCCATGAGTTCCCACGGAGCGGACACGGGACCGGTTGGGGCACGCCACTATCAGATTTACAATAATAATTTTGTCTTTAATGACATCGGCGCTTTAACTTATCCCTTGGATTATGTGTTTTTTATCCGCGGCGGTACAGGTGTCATAGCGGACAATGTGTTGGCAGACATGCAATCGACACAATGGGGAACAAAGCCTGCCATCAAAATGACAGTCATGAACCTACGAAGAAACGCCGGACCAAATCCTTGCTGGAATCAGGGATATCCGGCACCGCGGCAGGTGGGCATGGGACGCGTTACTGGGAACGGAGGGAATGATTCCATTACTTATGCGGGAGACAGTGAGCCGCTTTATATCTGGAACAATCTTGGCAACCCGAGCGCGGTGACGACTGATTTCGGTGGCAGCGGGTGCACATCGAGCGCGTCATCGTCCGCCTATATTCAGGCTGGGCGCGACTATTTCAACAATGGGACAGCAAAGCCAGGATGGGTGAAATACACATACCCGCATCCGCTGCGAGGTGGCGGGCAGGCGCAGGGGGTGCCGGTGATCACGGGAAATCCTCAATCCTTGATGTGCGTGGTAGGTCAGAGCCTCACCCTCAGTGTCTCGGCATCAGGGGCGGCACCGCTTTCCTACCAATGGCAGAAGGGTCGGAGCAATATCGCCGGTGCGACCGGGGCAACTTATACCATTTCGACTGTGGGGATGGGTGACGCCGGAGATTATCGTTGTGTTGTGATCAATAGTGCGGGCTCGACGTTCAGTGCGGAGGCGACGATTACGGTTTCGGCAACGTCAGTAGCGCCGACCATCACCGGAAGTCCGCAAGCGCTGTCTCGAGGCACTGGTGAAACCGCGGCATTCAGCATAACAGCTGCTGGGACCGCGCCACTGGCGTATCAATGGCAGAAGAATCAGGCGGACATCGGTGGCGCTACGTCCGCAACATTCACAATCTTGAGCGTTCAGACGGTAGATGCGGGCAGCTATCGCTGCGTGGTGAGTAATGGCTCTGGATCCGCCGTGAGCGTGGAGGCGGCGCTGATCGTCGCCGCACCGGTTTCCGTCGCGCCAGTCATCTCGACGAATCCGCAGCCACTAACGCGGGCGGTAGGTCAGAGCGCAACATTTGCTGTTACAGCCGTGGGTACTGCACCGATTGCGTATCAATGGCAAAAAAACGGGGTCAACATCCTTGGGGCAACGGCAGCGACTTACACGATAGGGAGCGTAAGCATTGGCGACGCCGGGAATTATCGCTGCGTTGTGAGCAACTCATCAGGTACTATCACCAGCTCAGAGGCGCTGCTAACTGTAAATGCTGCTGCGGTTGCACGAACCTACTACGTTGACGACTCTGTTGGCAGCGATAGTAACCCTGGCACCGCAGCGAGTCCCTGGCGGCGCTGTCCAGGTATGGTCGGCTGGGCGGGTTCTGCCACCCTGCAGGCGGGTGACAAAGTCTATTTTAACAGGGCTGGCACGTGGAGCATGGGACAGAATCCAAGCGGTCCTGGCCTCGAATTGAAGCGAGGCGTGCACTATGTCGGAAATGAGTGGAACCCCAGCGGTGGCGAAAGTCGCCGGGCAGTTCTTCGCGCAATAGCGCGGCATGAAACCGGTGTGGTTCGCTTCTGGGAGGATGACACCTCGCTGCCGACCTGGCTTCAGGGATTTGAGATCGACGGCAACAACCAGCGCACCAATCTGATAGACATCAATCACTCTTATTGGCGGACGGGCTTGACGAACGCTGTCAAGCGTATTGAAGACTGCGTTGCGCATGGCAACACTGGGAATGGGAGCGAGGGGGATTACAAGTACGGTATCATAGTGTCTGACGGATCGCCCGATGGCTCGGGACATGTTTCCAATGTCGAAATACTCAATACGGTAGTCTACGACGTGGCGCGGGATGCAATCTGCCTCTATCCGGGTAGTAATGGCATGATTTCTAATATTCTCGTAAGAGGTTGCGAGGCCTACAATACCGGAAGAGATCCAAGCTATTCAGAGGGGCATGGATTGCTCATCAAAGGAAATGTGAGGAATGCTGTCATCGAGTTCTGCTTCTCCCACGATGTGAAGGCGTCCGCTGCTTTTGTCAACGGGCCTGAGTACGGTTCGGGTCCCGGGCCCTCGAACTGCGTGCTCCGGTACTGTGTCCTGCAGACAGTAGACAATAACGGGGTAATTCGATTCTACGGCACGGGAAGCAAATCAGTCGACATCTTCGGTAACATTATTCTTCCGAACGAGGCGGGAGGCGGTCTTAGCTTTGCTGGAAACTCTGGGAGCATTGCAGCAAGAGTGTTCAACAACACATTCTACAACTCTTTTGTGGATATCGGAAATCCGAACTCAACTGGGTCCATCGACTTTCGGAACAACATTATTTACGAGTTGGATGATGTTCCGTTCTCCGATTCCGGAAGCGACGTCACGGGCCACTCAAATAACGTCTTCTTCCGCGTCGGAGCCGGAACACTGGTGAGCGTGGGCGCTGCCAACTACAATGCAGGCAATATCCTCGGCTGGGAGCCGACGGCTCGGTCTTCCGACCCGCTCTTCAGGAATTCGGCAAATCTTCCGACCGGATTTTCCGGTGCCTACCCAGCCAGCCTAGCCCCTAACAGGGATGGGCTCTCGCTGCAGGCTGGTTCGGGTGCTTTGAATACAGGCGCGGATCTAGGAGGTGTCTTCGGAGGTAGTATCAACAGCAGGCTCCGTCCCGTTGATGGGGCTTGGGATATTGGCGCCTACGAGGGAATGTCGTCCGGATCGCTCTCTGCTCCGGTAGCTCGCGGACTTCCCGGGCCCGGGTACATTGTTGGGCCGTAGTCGTGGCGTTTGCTGTCACCTGACGATGGCGGTATGGGGCGGGTGACAACTGACATAGTGAAGGACTCTTGTTTGACCATGAACCGTCCGCAACTTGGTAGTGGCATGCCGAAGTGAGAACTCCTGAGTTCAGAGAACACAGCCGACTCGGCCAGCGTGAGACCAGCGTGAGACCACTCCGAACTCAAAAACATCAATGTAATGCCGCCTCTGGTATCCATTCTTATTCCTGCCTTCAACGCTGAAGAGTTCATCGCAGATACGCTAGATTCTGCAATCGAACAGACGTGGTCGAACAAGGAAATTGTGGTTGTCGATGATGGTTCAACGGACGGGACCCTGGCGGTGGCGAAGCGCTATGAAGGCAGGGGGGTAACTGTGGTCAGGCAGAAGAATCAGGGTGCGGCGTCCACAAGGAACAATCTCCTAGCCCTAAGCAAAGGGGACTACATCCAGTGGCTGGATGCCGACGACCTTCTTTCCAAGGACAAAATCGAGTGCCAGCTCAAATCAGTTGGTGGAGAGTTCACCGCAAAGCATCTCCTTTCATCCCCGTGGGCTTACTTTTCTTATCGTGCGAGCCAAGCTCGGTTTACCCGGACCTCGCTCTGGAATGACTTGGCTCCAGTGGAATGGCTGGTAAGGAAGATGGGTGAGAATCTGCACATGCAGACCGCAACGTGGCTCACGAGCAGAGAATTGGTCGATGCGGCAGGTCCTTGGGACACCCGCCTGCTGAGTGACGATGATGGCGAGTACTTCTGCCGCGTCTTGCTGGCAAGCAGTGGGGTCAAATTTGTGCCGGAAGGCAGGGTTTATTATCGCGTCACTCCAACCAGTCGTTTGAGTCACATCGGGCAGTCAGATAGAAAGATGGATGCAATGGTGATCTCGATGAGGTTGCACATAAAGTACATCCGATCGCTGGAAGAGAGCGAAAGAGTGCGACAGGCCTGCTTGAACTACCTCCACACATGGCTGATTCATTTCTACCCGGAAAGACCGGACATCGTCCGGGAGTTGGAGGCGCTGGCGTTGGAATTTGGGGGGCGGCTTGAGATGCCTCGTTTGCGGTGGAAGTACCGGTGGATGGTGCCGGCCGTCGGATACGACCGTGCAAAACGCGCACAGTTCGTTCTTCCAAATCTAAAGGCCTCTTTGTTGCGGCGCTTGGATAAACTGCAGTTCCATCTCGAGAAACGTTTGTTCGGCAGATGCTGATTCAAACGGTTATTTCTGCTATCGGTGGGGCCTTGTTCGCAGTTGGTTTGGCCGAAAGCGGCAAGCGAGAGGAGATTGACCGAGTGGACAAGAGTTTCATGATGGCATATGTCGGAGACGACAAGAAGCAGTTCGGTTGCTGGATGCACCCGCGAGTTCCATTTTGAGTTCCGATGATTGAGGAAAGCCCTATCATCGCAAAGCAGCGACCGCGAATCTTGTATGTGTCTCCCTATTGGCCGCACAGAGCGACTTGTGCTTCCGAATTGCGGGCGCTGAATGTTGCTCGTGCTTTGCGGCAGATTGCGGATGTAGAGGTATTTGTTGTTGGGGGCGAAGGAAAGGAGGACGAGTGGAATGCAAGTGCGGAGAAGGAATTCCGAGTGGCGGGGTCCGCTGGCCTCTCGTCGCGTCCGAATCTGGGGGTGCTCCGGAAGCTCAGGTGGGCGTTGGATCCGCGTTCCGAGTATCCCCACGGCTGCGGCGCGGATGCGGAATCAAAGGAGCGGTTGGCCAGCCTTGCCGGGCAGTTCGATTTGATCTGGTTTTGCAAGTTGCGTACGCCAAACATGTTTCCACGATGGAAGTGGAATTGTTCCGTAGCGGATATCGACGACGTTCCGAGTAATTTTGAGGAATCGATGTTGCGGTCTGCCCGTCGATTGAGAGAGCGGCTCAATGCGAGGCGCAGGCTGTACAGTTGGAGGCGGAGAGACCAGCTTCTCGGGGACCGGTTCACCGTGCTTGGCGTATGCAGCGATGCGGACAGGAAGTATCTCCAAAAACTAGGGGTGACGGCGCCGTTGCACGTCATCCCGAATGGCTTTGACCGGCCTACACGCACTTTGAAGCGCCAAAACTCGAGCCCGCCTCGGTTCGGGTTTATCGGGATTTTCGACTATGAGCCGAACCTCGGTGGAATCCGGTGGTTTGCTGAGAATTGCTGGCCGCTGGTGAAAGCAGCGGTTCCCGATGCACGGCTTCGGTTGGTGGGCCGGTATAGTGACGGTCCGCTGAAACCGGCGGGTCCGGATGTCGATGGGTTGGGCTGGGTGGAGGCGGCAGATGAAGAGATTACCACATGGTCTGCGATGGTTGTGCCGGTTCAAGTGGGGGCTGGCACGAGAGGGAAAATTGCGCAGGCATTCAGCTTGAAGTGTCCGATCGTGTCGACCGATCTCGGCGCTTATGGTTATGAGCCGCAGGACGGGCGCGAGATGTACCTGGCCAACTCGGCCGAGGACTTCGCAAACGCCTGTATCCGGACCATCCGGGAGCCGGTGGAAGCGGCGGCGATGGCAGAGCGTGCCTGGCAGTTGTTTCTTGAGAAGTGGACCTGGGAGGCGATTCGTCCGTGTGTGTGGGCGGCGGCGGCGGATTGTTTGCGACTGAGCAGAGGCACCGGTGGCAAATCGTCAAATCAGACTCGGGTCGAGGCATGATGGTGCGGCGCCCCCGAATACTTTACGTCGCGCCATGCTGGCCGCACGAGAAGGCCTACGGCACTCAGCAGCGGGTGTTGCATGTAGCACGGGCATTGAATGAGATTGGCGAGTTGCATTTTGTAGTTACCGAACTCCACGACAACAGGCCGCCGGGATCGGAATCCTCGGGCGAGTTTGCGCTGGATGGATTTCTGCCATTGGAGCAAGTTCCGCCTAGAAGCATTTGGTCCCGGATGCGATGCGGCTTTGATTCGCGACTCGTCAACCCTTATGGGCACCGGGTCAGTTCAAGCGGGCAGGCTTGGTTGTCGGACCATCTTGAGAGCTTCGATCTTGTGTGGC